>CALLYA010000318.1 GCA_937875495.1 uncultured Verrucomicrobiota bacterium | reverse complement strand
GGACCTCCGACCTCGCACGGGGCCCTCAGGCCCGGGCCGCAGCACGCGAAGCCGTGCTGCGTCCGATCTAAATGGTCCATGGCGCGCGCGCTTGGCGCTGGTACATCATGTTCTTCTGCGCTTCATCGTCGTCGATGAAGCGCTCTTTCTCCGGATCCCAAGCGAGCGGCCGACCCAGCAGCATCGCGATGTTGCCGAGGTGACAGAGCGTGGCGCAGCGATGGCCATCTTCGGCGGGGAAGTAGGGATCGGTGCGGGCATGGACCGCGTCCAGGAACGACCGGTGTTCCGCGCCGGGGTGGGTGGGGAGGTGGATATCGTCCGCACCCGGGGCCCAGGTCAGCAGTTCCGGCCGGCTCGCTTCCAGGGGCTGGGCCCAGCTCGCGTTGCCGACGGAGCCTTTGCTGCCGAAGAATCGCAGGGAGGTGCCGCCGCTCTTGACCTGGACGCGCAGGCCGTCGGCGTAGGTGTACACCACCTCGTAGTCGATGAAGGCGTTGAACATGCTGCCTTCATGGACGCTCCCCTTACCCTCGACCTTCACGGGTCCTGTCCGCTCCTTGCCGAGTGCCAGTTGCACCGTATCGAGCTGATGCATGCCCCAGTCGGTGAGGAGACCGCCCGAGTAGTCCCATTGCTGACGCCAGTGCATGCGCTCCGTGCGATTGGCGGTGAAGGGCGCCTCCGGTGCGGGGCCGAGCCACATGTCGTAGTCGAATCCATCGGGGACGGGGCAGGGGTTCTCATGCGGGTACCGATTGCCGGAGGGCAGCTCGACCTCGACTCGCTCCACGTCGCCGATCATCCCGTTGCGCACCAACTCCGCCATCCGGTGGTAGCACTCCATGCTGCGATCCTCGGTCGAGGTCTGGAATACCGCCTTGTGCCGGCGGACCGTTTCCACGAGCAGCTTGCCTTCCGCGATGGTTAGGGTCGGTTTTTCGCAGATGACGTCCTTTCCGGCGCGCATCGCCATCACCGACATCGTCACGTGCCAGTGATCGGGCGTGGAGATCATCACCGCGTCGATGTCCTTCGCATCGAGGATCTCTCGGAAATCGCCCGTGGCCCGGCAATCGGAGTCCTGGTAGGTATGATTGACCAGACCCTGGGCGTCCTCGACCCGATCGCGGAAGACATCGCAGACGGCACGCACGCGTGCGTCCGGCTGTGGGAGTAACATCCGGAGATTGCGGTTGGTGCCGTGCTCACCGACACCGATGCAGCCGATGGCGATCTTGTTGCTCGGCGCATCCGCGCCCCGAAGCGGGAAGAGACAGAGATTGCAGGCGGTGGCGGCTGCGCCGGTTTCCAGCGCGCGCACGAGGAATTGGCGACGGGAGATGGAAGTCTTCATGATGCAGCGGTTCCCGAGCGGTTAAAATGGAGAGTATTCCTAGCAGTCCAGACCCCAAGACTACAAGAACGCGCCTGTTCAGTGCGACGAAAAACCGCCTCTGTGGACTTTGTGGACTTTGTGGACTTTGTGGACTTTGTGGACCCAAGCCGTCCCTTGGCTCGTAGGTCGAGCGCAGGTGAAGCGGACGTTTTCCGCTGGGACCTGGCATGGCGAATCACGTTTGCCATCGATCCCGATTCCGATTCCGATACCGACCCCGATTCCATTTTTCTCTCTCTGTGTCCTCTGTGCCCTCTGTGGCCATCCACGGATCCAAACTCTCTCCCCCTCTGCGCCTCTGCGCCTCTGCGCGAGGTTCTCCGGATCCGGATGGCATGGATTTTCGCCGGCCGGCGGAATCTGACTGTCCATCCGCGGCGCGATTGGCCATACTGGGCGTTGCTTTATGGTGACAGTCGGTCTGGTTCATGGCCACGCATCAGCGCCTGCTGAGGCTATTCCAAGGAGAGATGGATGAAAACCAATTTATTTGTATCGATGGCATTGGGAATGACCCTGGGCTTGGGGCTCAGCCGCAGCGCGCGATCCGCCGAGCCTGAGCGGTTTGTGCAGGACCGGTTTGCGATCGGGTTCTGGGTCGATCCGCCGCTCGGCGAGGATGCCGACCTGCGCTATCAGGAAATCGCCGATGCCCATTTCACGATGGTGCTCGGCGGCTTCGGCGCGCGGACCCCGGAGGGCGTGCGCCGGCAGATTGCACTCTGTGAGAAGTACGATCTGAAGGCGGTTGTCGCTCGCGCGGGGCTGCCGCCTGAGCAGTTACCCGAGAGCCCCGTCGTCTGGGGGTACATGATCCGGGACGAACCGAATGCCAAGGATTTCCCGGCCCTGCGGCAGACCGTTGACGAGATCCGAGCGGTCCGCCCGGGACGCCTCTGCTACATCAATCTCTTTCCGAATTACGCCAACGCCGGGCAATTGGGCACGGAGACCTATGACGAGCATGTGAAACGCTTTGTCGACGAGGTCGGGGTGCATGTCCTGAGCATGGACCACTATCCCATCATGAAGCCGGGCGTGGACAACCGGCAGGGGTATCTCGACAACATGGAGACGATGCGGAAGTACGCACTCGAGGCCGATATCCCGCACTGGAATTTCTTCAATGTCATGCCGTTCGGTCCGCACTCCGACCCGACCGAGGCGCAGATCCGCTGGCAGATCTACACATCCATCGCTTACGGCTCGAAGGGTGTCCTCTATTTCTGCTACTGGACCCCGCGCGGCGTCGAGTTCCCCAAGGGCGGCGCGATCATCACCCCCGATGGGAAGAAGACGCGCCACTACGATCAGGCCCGGCGCATCAATTACGCGATCAAACAGTTGGGTCCGACGCTCATGTCCCTGACGAGCGAGGCCGTCTACCGTGTCGGCCCGGACGATTCCGCTGCGGAGCTGCTCAAGGAGACACCGATCGCGGGTCTGACCGAGGGCGACTATCTCATCGGCCAGTTCAGGCATGCCGACGGCCGGCGTGCGGTCCTGATCAACAATTACAGCATCACCCACACCTCATGGCCGACGGTGGAATTCCGCACCGAGACCGACCAGGTCCGCGAGGTCTGCAAGCAGACCGGCGCCGAGATCGCCGTCATCGACGACAGCCCCGACATGGACGGTCTCCAGCTCTCGCTCGATGCAGGCGAAGGTCGGCTATTCCTATTCTGACGCGCTGGATACGGCCCTGAAGCTTGAACCACAGATGAACACAGATGGACACAGATCAGAAATAGGCCGAACGGCTTACCGACATGCTGGCGACTTTCTTACGGATGGGCACCCATCGAGACGATGAAGAGGGCACAACAAACGAGACTAGAGCGGTTTGGGTTCAGCTTCCGGCGGGGTGGTGCGCACATATCCCGCACCATGATGCTGGATGAGCTGACCGCTCTGCTCGCCTTCGTCGGCGACCCGGCGGCGGATCGGTCGGTCTATGCGTACGCGATCAAGGCCGAGAACTGCCTGGGCAAGCGCTCCTTCAAAACCAGGCAGCTCACGTACGGCCACCTGGTCGACCTCTACGCATTGGCCCCCTCGAGACTGCTGTTTCGCGCACTGGTCTATTTCTGGGAACGGGATGTCGCCGGTCGGCCGCTGCTCGCGTTGCTCTGTGCGTATGCGCGCGATGCTCACCTGCGTGCGACTGCGCCCTTCATCAGGGAGATCCCGGAAGGCGCCGGCATTACTCGACCCGATCTCGAGGAGTTCATCGAGGCGCGCGAATCCGGGCGCTTCAGCAAGGCGACCCTCAGATCGATGGCCGCCAATATCAATTCCACCTGGACGAAGTCCGGCCACCTCCTGGGCCGGGTCAAGAAGGTGCGGACCCGTGCACTGCCCACACCCGGGAGCGTTTCTTATGTATTGCTGCTCGGCTATCTTTCTGGCATCAGAGGGAAGGCCCTCTTCCAGAGTGAATACGCCAAGCTGCTCGATTGTGCCTTCGAAGAGGCGATTCCACTGGCAGAAGCTGCCTCGCGCAAAGGCTGGATTGTGTTCAAACGGATCGGCGATGTGATGGAAGTGCAGTTCCCGAACCTGATCAAACCAGAGGAAATGGAGTGGCTCCGTGAGCAGGATTAAGCGGCTTGTACAATCCTATAACCAGTTCATCGCCGTCCCATGGCGCGAGGATACAGCCGCGGCTCAGCGCGTGATCTTTTGTGTCTACAACGAGAACGATGAGCGGTTGCTGCGCGTCAAAATCGACGAATTCGAAATCGCTACCCAGCAGGCCGGCCACGAATGGGCGCTGTTCGATCTGACCGATTCCTTCGCCGTCTGGCTCGCCTCGCAGCGCTATGCGCGCAGCTATTTCCAGAAGCCGCATCTGCTCTCCACGCTGCTGCCGAAATACCTCGTCCATATTGCGGCAGAGTTCGAGGCCTTCCTCGAGGCGAACCATATCGGCCCCAATACGGTGGTTGCGGTACAGGGCGTTGGCGCACTCTTCGGCTTGCTCAAGGTGAAAGAGGTCGTCGATCGGTTGGCGCCCATGGTTAGGGGCAGACTGCTGGTCTTCTTCCCCGGGAGCTACGAGAACAACAATTACCGGCTGCTCGACGGCTATGACGGGTGGAACTATCTCGCGGTGCCGATCACCGCCGACAAGGCATACTGAACGAGGGGTTGAGGATGAAGAATCGCGACATTTACCTGAAGGATCCGGCCACCCGAAAGCTGGTCAATGAAGGCGTGGCAACCGTGAACGACGATATGACCAGGCAGGCGCTCGCCTTTCTGCGCTATGAGCTGGAGACCTTCGTCTGTGACGGCCAGTACGAAAAGGGATTGTCGCACATCCTCGAGACCTACCTGAAAAATATCGAACAGGCCCAACAGCCCGCGGTCTGGGTCAGCGGATTCTACGGCTCAGGCAAATCGCACCTCGTCAAGATGCTCCGCGCGCTCTGGGTCGATACACCCTTTCCGGATGGCGCCACAGCCCGTGGGATCGCCAATCTGCCGCAAGCCATACGCGATCACCTGAAAGAGCTCAGTACGATGGCCAAGCGGCATGGCGGACTCCACGCCGCCTCCGGCACGTTGGGCGCCGGCGCGAGCGGGAGCGTCCGGCTTGCGCTACTGCGCATCATCTTCAAGTCAGCCGGCCTGCCTGAGCAATACCCGATTGCACGGTTTGTCGTGTGGCTGCAGCGCGAGGGCATAGCGGACGAGGTCCGACAGCTGGTGGAGCAGATGGGTTTCGATTGGACCGAGGAATTGGAGAATTTCTACGTGGCAGAGGGTCTTCACGCCGCCTTGGTCCAGGCGAAGCCGAACCTGTTTTCCTCCAGCGATTCCTGCGTGGAGACCCTGAACAATCTCTACCCGCATGTGCAGGACGTATCCAGCGATGAAATGCTTAAGGCCATACGTCAGGCGCTGACCAAGGCGGGCAAATTCCCGCTGACCCTGATCGTGCTCGACGAGGTGCAGCAGTACATCGGCGAGAACAGCCAGCGCTCGATCGAGGTGCAGGAGGTTGTGGAGGCCTGCAGCAAGAATTTCAGTGGGAAACTCCTCTTTATCGGGACCGGTCAGACCGCGGTCACCGGCACCAGCAACCTGAAGAAACTGGAGGGCCGGTTCACCATCCGGGTCGAGCTCTCCGATGCCGATGTCGATACCGTGATCCGCAAGGTCATTCTCGCCAAGCAGCCGCAGGCCAAGACCCCCATCGAGCAGGTCATGGAGACCAACCTCGGCGAGATCTCCCGGCACCTGAACGGCACCACCATCGGACATCGGCAGGATGATGTGCCGCATTTTCCGCAGGATTACCCGATCCTGCCTGTGCGCCGACGCTTCTGGGAGAACACACTCCGGGTGCTCGACCAGACCGGGACCGATAGTCAGCTGCGCAACCAGCTCAGCATGGTCCACAAGGTGATTCAGACCAACCTGGACGCACCGCTGGGGCATGTGGTGTCCGCGGACTACCTTTACTTCGACTCCGCCGATAAACTGCTCCAGTCGCGGATCCTACCGCGCAAGGTCCACGAAAAGACGATGAGCTGGAGCAAGGGTTCAGAGGATGATCAGCTCATGGCACGTGCCTGCGGCCTGGTATTTCTCATCAACAAGCTCGGCGGCCACAACAACGAGATTGGGATCCGGGCAACGATCGATACCCTGGCGGACCTCCTGATCGAGGATCTCTCCAACGGCAGCAGCGGGTTGCGCAGCCGGCTCCCCCGCCTGCTCGATCGCTGCGAGCTCCTGATGCGGGTCGGCGATGAGTACCGTATTCAGACCGAGGAGAGCAGCGCATGGAACGACGAGTTCCTGAGCCAGCGCTCTGCTCTATCCAACGAGGCGCACCGGATCGAGGCCGAACGCGATGACCGCATCCGCAAAAAATTCGGTGAGCTGGTCCGCAAGCTCTCACTCATCCAGGGCGGCGCAAGGGTCGCACGCGACCTGCATCCGGTCTTTGACGCACAGCTCCCCACCGACGCCGACCGGCGCGTCTGCGTATGGGTGCGGGATGGCTGGTCCATCGACGAAAACTCGGTGCGCGCCGATGCGAGACAGGCGGGGAATCAATCACCGATCGTGTTCGTCTTCATTCCCAAGCGCTCCGCCGATGACCTGCGCCGACACCTCATCGACTTCAAAGCCGCCGGCGCAACGCTCGAGCGACGGGGGACACCCAACACGCCCGAGGGGACCGAGGCGCGCTCGGCGATGGAGACGACCAGGCAACGGGCTGCAGACAAGATTCATGAACTCCTCGATGAGGCCTTCTCCGGTGCGCGCGTCTTCCAGGGTGGCGGCAACGAGATCCTCGGCACCGATCTGCAGGCGATGGTGCTGGAGGCCGCCGATAACGCCCTGAAACGGCTCTATCCCCAGTTTGATCCCGCCGATCATACCGGCTGGTCCAAGGTCTACGAGCGCGCCCAGAAAGGCGGACCAGACGCGCTCAAGGCGGTCGGCTACGAGGGCGATCCCGCCATGAACCCGGTCTGCAAGGCCATTCTCGGCGCGGTCGCCGGGGGCAAGAAAGGCGCAGATATCCGCGCGCAGTTTGAGTCCTCGCCCTATGGCTGGCCGCGGGACGCCGTGGACGGCGGCCTGCAGGTGCTGCTGGTGGCCGGCCAGATCCGCGCCCAGGATGAACGCGGCCGGCCGCTCGATCCGAAGGAGCTGGAGCGAAAGGCGATCGGCAAGGCGATGTTCAAGGTGGAATCCGCCACCGTCACCACCACCCAGCGAATCCAGGTCCGCAAGCTGTTCCAGAAGCTCGGGATCGTAGCCAAGCAGGGCGAGGAATCGGCGAGTGTCCCTCCATTCCTGCAGCAATTACTGGAGCTCGCCGAGGGGGCGGGGGGCGATGCGCCGAAGCCGGCCATGCCGGATACAGCGTCTGTCGATGAGATCCGGCGCATGTCCGGCAATGAACAGCTGCTTACCCTCTACAACCGGCGGGAGGAATTGCTCGTCGCCATCGACTGCTGGAGCGACCTGGCCGAGCGCATCGACAAGCGCTGGCCGAGCTGGTGCCTGCTGGAGCGGCTGATGCGACACGCGCAAGAACTCAAGGACGCGGAGGTCATCCTCGCGCAGGTGAAGACCATTGCGCAGCAGCGTCAGCTGCTGGAGGAGCCCGATCCGATCGCCCCGCTGATCGCCAACCTGACCCAACTGCTGCGCAACGAGCTGAACCGGCTCAATGCCGAATACGCTGAGCGGCATGCCCAGGGGCTGCGCCGCCTGGCCGACGACCGCAATTGGCAGCAGCTCGATCCGGAGCAGCGCGACCAGCTCCTGGCCGAGAGCTCGCTCGATGAGCACGCACGGCCCCAGGTGAGGCTGCAGTCGACCGAGGACGTCCTGGAAACGCTGGGCCGCTGCGCCCTGTCGACCTTTGCCGACCGCGTGGCCGCGATCGCAGCCCGCTTCGACGACGTCGCCAGCGATGCCGCCAAGCTCTGCGAGCCTGAGGTTCAATTTGTTCATGTTCCCCGCAGGACGTTGAAGACCGAAGAGGAGATTGAGAACTGGATCATTGATGTGAGGAAACAGCTCAAGGCCGCCCTGCCAAACGGGCCGATTGTGATTCGATAGGAGGGATCGGCATGCTTGATAAAATCAAATTTGAAAGATTCACCGCCTTCGAAAAACTTGAGGTGAAATTCTCTCCTGGAGTTAATATCTTTGTTGGCGAGAACGGAACAGGCAAAACCCATATCCTGAAAGCCGGGTATGCTGCCTGTGACATTGTTAAAAGCAAGGGCGGGTTTGCCGAGAAGGTAAATAATGTTTTTTATCCATCGGGTAAAAAAATCGGCCGCCTGGTTAAGCGATTCAAAGGGAGCAGCAAAGGGTCTCTGGAAGTTGTCCGAAAGCTGAAGGATGGCAAGACCATTTCGTTGCGGCTCTCCCTTTCGAATCACACTTCCAAGCCTGAGAAAGCGACAGTCTCCGGGTCTTCAAAGGCCTGGACAGAGAACCAGATGGAGGCAGCCTATATACCTGTCAAAGATATGATGGCAAATGCCCCCGGTTTTCGTTCGCTTTATGACGAACGCGAAATCCATTTCGAGGAAATATATGTTGACATCCTCCGTAAGGCGTTTCTTCCCTTGCTTAAAGGCCCGACGGATAAGTCACGAAGGCAGCTGCTGGAAAGCCTGCAAGAGGCCATGGATGGCAAGGTTGTTGCCAAGAATGAGGAATTTTTCTTGCGAAGTGAGTATGGTGAACTTGAATTCACTCTCCTTGCTGAAGGTTATCGCAAGCTTGGGTTGCTGTGGATTCTCATCCAAAACGGCACTTTGCTGAATGGCTCGGCCTTGTTTTGGGATGAACCTGAAACCAACCTCAATCCCAAGCTGATGAAAACGATAGTTGGCATCTTGCTGGAATTACAGCGCATCGGTGTGCAAGTCATTCTGACCACCCACGATTACGTGATTCTAAAGGAGTTTGATCTCCAGTCAGAAGCCGAAGACAAGATCCTCTTTCATAGCTTGTTTCGAAATGCGGAAACTGGGGAAATTGAACATACAAGCACACCGAACTATCTCGATATTGCCCCAAATGCGATCGACGATACTTTCGGCGACCTGGTCACCCGTGAAATCCAAAAAGGCATGGGGGGCGGCCCAAAATGATTCTCCGGGAAGGAACACTTCAGTTTGACTTTGCTGGTGCAATAGAGGCCTTCAAGTTTGATGAGCAGGCTCGAGAATTGAAGACCTATCATGGTCTGTCACATTGCATGAAAGCAGTCGATTTCGTGGTCGAGTATAGCGATCACTATCTTTTCGTGGAGATAAAACAACCCCGAACCCCTGAACGATACGGTTCCGACCGGGATAAATTCGATCTCATTCAAGATCTGACCAAAAAATTCCGTGATACATTTCTTTACCGTTGGGCGGAGGACAAACTCGATAAGCCAGTTTATTACCATTGCCTGGTTGAATTGGATAATGCCCAGACCAGTTACTTAATGAAACAGCTTAAGAATCAACTGCCGACAGAAAAACAGCCCCAGCGATGGCGGCGCCCATTAGCGCGCTCTTGTTCTGTTGCGAATCAAGCAACATGGAATGCCACCTTTCCGAATATCCAGGCAAGCCGTGTCGCGGGAGGTGCCGCTTGATGCGACCTCTCGACAAAATTTTCAGGAGCCGACTCGAGCGCGTCATCAGGGAGGCGCGCGACATTGCTGAGGATGCCGCGCGTGTGGCGCTGGAACAGCTTGGTGTGGGTGAGGCCGCGGCGTTTGAACACCTGAGCGAGCAGGAGCGCGAGCTGCGCCGCAGGCTGCGCGTCCATGGCCGGCAATTGGGTGATGCCCTCAATGGCGGCAAGCTCCAGACCATGGACCGCCTGATCGAAGAGGTCGCGTACGAGCACTGGCACCGGATGCTGTTTGCCCGGTTTCTGGCGGAGAACGATCTGCTGATGTACCCCGATCCGGACGCGCCGGTGGCGGTCACGCTTGAGGAGTGTGAAGACCTCGCGGGGGATGAGGGCGCGGCCAACGGCTGGGAACTGGCCGCCCGGTTCGCGGCACGCATGCTGCCGCAGATCTTCCGGCTCGAATCCCCCGTCTTTCAACTGGCTCTGCCACCGGAGCATCAGCAGCGGTTGGAGCGCCTGGTCGCCGACCTGCCGCAGGAGGTCTTCACCGCCGCCGACAGCCTCGGCTGGGTCTATCAGTTCTGGCAAGCCAAGAAGAAGGACGAGGTCAACGCATCCGAGGTCAAGATCGGCGCGCGCGAGCTGCCCGCCGTCACCCAGCTCTTCACCGAGCCCTACATGGTCAGCTTCCTGCTCGACAACTCACTGGGCGCATGGTGGGCCGGAAAGATAGCCGGCGCTTCCAGCTCTGGTTCCCAAAAAAACTTCCAAGACTGCAAGACCGAAGAGGATTGCCGGAAAATGTGCGCCATTCCCGGCGTCCCGTTGGACTATCTGCGCTTTGTAGCCAGAGCTTCCAGCTCTGGATCTCAAAATGTAACCAGAGCTTCCAGCTCTGGATCTCACACTTTCACAAACAAAAGCACCACCTCTAAACCTTTCACCTCGCCAGACTTCCATACTCTACGCATTCACGGCGGGGAAAACCTACCCCACTGGCAGTGCGAAAATGCGATCTACCATGTCTCATTTCGACTTTCGGATTCGGTTCCCGAGGATCAGCGCAACGAGTGGCTCGCGGAAAGGGAGGCGATTGAAAACATTGCCGTTCAAGCCAATCGCCCGCTGACCGAAGAAGAGGAACAGAGAATTCGTTTCCTCTATTCTAAACGTATCGAAGCATTCCTCGATTCCGGATACGGCGAATGCCACCTGCAGATACCTGAAGTCGGTGAGTTGCTCGCCAAGGCAATTCGCCACTTTGATGGAGAGCGCTACCGCTTGCATGCCTGGTGCCTGATGCCGAATCACGTTCATGTGATTGTCGAGCCCGCCCAAGGATTTGAACTCGCTTCTATCATTCACACTTGGAAGTCATTCACCGCAAATAAGGCCAACCAATTACTGGGGCGCTCAGGCCCGTTTTGGCAGGAGGATGCTTATACTCATATCCTCCGGACCGAGAAAGATTACCGGTTTCAGGTCGAATATGTGTTTGGGAATCCGGCAAAGGCTGGTCTGAGGGATTGGAAATGGGTCGGACCGGTTGCTGCTGAGAGACCAGACCAGGATGGTCTGGCTACTATTTTTCCAGACCAAGATGGTCTGGCTACTACTTGGGCGCCTGCGGCAGGGACCTTCGACGGCTGGCCGGAGGAGCTTTCCAAACTGAAACTTCTCGATCCATGCTGTGGCTCCGGGCATTTTCTGGTGGCGGCCTTCCACATGCTTGTGCCGATGCGGATGGCACGCGAGAACCTGAGCCCGCGGAAGGCAGCCGACGCGGTCCTGCGGGAGAACATCCACGGACTGGAGCTCGATCAGCGCTGCGTGGAGCTGGCCGCCTTCGCGCTCGCGCTGGCCGCGTGGAAATACCCGGGTGCCGGCGGGTATCGGGTGTTGCCGGAATTGAACATCGCCTGTTCCGGCCTGTCGGTGAGCGTGGCGAAAGAGGAATGGAAGCAGCTCGGCCTGGGCCAAAGAGGTCTCACCATCGCGCTCGATCTGATGCACGATAACTTCAGGGACGCACCGGTGCTCGGCAGCCTGCTCAATCCAGCCAAGACCGATGCCGCCAAGGTGGTGCATTGGGAGGAGCTGGCCGGGGCGCTGGAGCAGGCGTTGCAGCAGGAACAGAGCGAGGCGCAGCAGGAGGTCGCTGTGGTTGCGCAGGGCCTCGCCAAGGCTGCCATCCTGCTGGCCGGGCGGTATCACCTGGTGATCACCAATGTGCCTTACCTGGCCCGCGGCAAGCACGACCAGCAGCTGCGGGAGTATTGCGAAAAGTACTATACCGCCGCCAAGAACGATCTGGCTACCGTCTTCCTGGATCGCTGCCTGGAGCTGTGCGCTGAAGGTGCCGGCACCGTCTCGGCCGTTCTACCCCAAAACTGGCTCTTCCTCACCACCTACAAAAGATTCCGGGAAAAGCTCCTCAAAAGCGATACCTGGCACCTGCTCGCGCGACTGGGGGAAGGTGGATTCGACACTTCTGCAGCGGCAGGTGCCTTCGTTGTATTGCTCACCCTCAGCCGGGGGAAGGCGGAAGCCGAGTTCAGTCTCTTTCATCAGCAGGATGCCGGCTCCAACCTCATCCACGGACTCGACGTCTCCGCCCCACGCACCCCCGCCGAAAAAGCCGCACAACTGCAGACCGCAGAGCTCAAGAGCGTCGAGCAGGCGAAGCAGCTGGAGAATCCGGATGCACGGGTGGCGTTTGGGGAATTATCCAATTCACCTCTCCTTGATCAATTGGCTGATTATGGGAAAGGAAGTACGACGGGCGATGGACCTAGGTTTTTGATGTATACATGGGAATTCTCAAAACCTGATAAGAATTTTGTTTTTTGGTTAAATTCACCCAATGGCGGAAGAATGTGGACTGGTCGTTCACAAGTGTGCAAAGTTCCATTAGACGATCTCGGTTTAAACGAACAATTAGGTTGTAGGCTTCACGGGCAAAATGTTTTTGGTCGGCCAGGGGTAGTTGTCAATAAAATGAGGAAATTAGAGGCCTTTTTGTATTATGGCGAGGCCTTTGATGATAATATCTGTCCGATCTGTCCCGCGATTGAAAGTTCCATTCCCGCGCTTTTTTCATTTGTAGAGTCCAATGATTTTCACGATAATGTTCGGGTTGTTGATCAATCTCTAAAGGTCACAGCTGCGACATTAACCAAGGTCCCATTCGACCTCGACCACTGGACCAAGGTTGCCGAAGAGAAATACCCCAACGGCCTACCCAAGCCGTACACGGACGATCCCACCCAATGGATCTTCCACGGGCATCCCTGTGGCTCGGTGATCTGGGACGATGGGCAAAAGTGGACCGCGCACGGCCCGCTGCGCACTGACGCCGGCGTGTTGCAGGTCGCGGTCGCACGCCTCCTCGGTTACCGCTGGCCTGCGGAGCTCGATCCCGACATGGAGCTGGCCGACGAGCAGCGCGCGTGGGTCAACCGCTGCCCTGGCCTGACCGGCTATGCCGATGGTGACGGTATCGTCTGCATCCCGCCGGTGCGTGGGGAGGTCTCTGCGTCCGATCGGTTGCTGAACCTGCTGGCCGCTGCCTATGAACAGGCAAAGGAACCACAGATGGACACAGATGAACACAGATCAGAAAAAATCTGTGTGAATCCGTGTTCATCTGTGGTTCAAAACTCCTTGGCCAATTACCTGCAAGAACTGCTCAAAAGCGCCGACCACGCGGGCAAGACACTGGAGAGCTGGCTCCGGGAGAAATTCTTCACCCAGCACTGCAAGCTGTTCCAGCACCGCCCATTCATCTGGCACATTTGGGACGGACTCCCCGACGGCTTCGCCGCACTGGTCAACTACCACAAGCTCGACGCCAAGCTGCTGGAGACCCTGATTTACACCTACCTGGGCGACTGGATCAGCCGGCAGAAGGAGATGGTAGCCAGGGCTTCCAGTCCTGGTCTTCAGAATCCAGACCAGGATGGTCCGGCTACCACCGGCGACCCAGAAACCCGCCTGGCCGCCGCCGAGGCGCTCAAGAAAAAGCTGGAGCTGATCCTCGAGGGCGAGGCGCCCTACGACATCTTCGTGCGCTGGAAACCGCTGGATGAACAGCCCATCGGCTGGGCCCCGGACCTCAACGACGGCGTGCGCCTCAACATCCGCCCCTTCATGAGCGTCCCCGATGTCGGCAAGAAAGGGGCAGGCGTCCTGCGCGACAAGCCCAATATCAAGTGGAACAAGGACCGCGGGAAGGATGTGGCCTCGGCTCCGTGGTTTGATGAGTTTGGCGGGGATAGGATCAATGATTATCACCTGACGCTTAATGCTAAGCTTAAATCACGAGCCGCGGAGAC
>CALLYA010000317.1 GCA_937875495.1 uncultured Verrucomicrobiota bacterium | reverse complement strand
GAACCTACCCACCCCCAGAGGCAGGTCGAAAACGCCACCGCGCCCTCTGCGGGAGACTCGCCGGATGGTCGGAAAGCGGCAAACCGCTGCTTCTTCCTCCTCGGATGACCTCCGACTATTCGGGACGCGCCCCCGGATCCACACCCCTGCGAAACCGCCGGACCGGTACCCCGGGAAGCGATTCGATAAACAGCCGCCCATACCAACGCGTCACGATCCTCGGATCCAACACGACCATGTCACCCGTGTCCGTCTTCGTCCGGATCAAACGCCCCATCCCCTGGCGAAACTTGATCATCGCCTCCGGCAACGTGTAGCTTCGGAAGGGATTGTGCGAACGCATCCGCTCCCGTTCCAGCCTCGCCTCGGTCAGCGGATGGTCCGGTACCGCAAATGGCAGACGAACCACAATGACCGTCGATAGCGCAGGCCCGGGTATGTCCACCCCGGTCCAAAAACTGTCTGTACCCAAGAGGACCGCCCCCTCCGACCGCCGGAATCGATCCACAAGCTGACTCCGCGTCAAAGCCCCCCCCTGCTCCAAAACCTCCACCCCACGCGCAGCCAGGGGTTCCCGTATGCCGTGCGCAACCCGGCGCAGCATCCCGTATGCCGTGAAGAGGACCAAGGCCTGTCCCCGTCTTTTCACCCCCCCAAAATGGACCAAGAGCGCGACCACGTCCCGCTCGAAACCACGGGGGTCATCCACCGGGTCCGAGATGTCAGGACTGATCCAGAGCGCCGCCTGACGGGCATAGTCGAACGGACTCGTCAACTTACAGCGAGCCGCGCCCGCAACCCCCATGCGCCGACAAAAATAGTCCAACTCCGGATCGGGCGAGAGCGTCGCGCTGCACATGACCACCGGCTTCACCTCCTCGAAGAGGACCTGCTCCAACAGCCCCCCCAGCTCCACCGGCGCGCCGTGCAACCCAAGCGGCCACCTCGGACGCTCGCGCTCCGCCCAGTGCACCCAGTCGCCCGGCTGCAACTCACGGATCGAACGCCACGCCTCCTCCGCGCCGTTCATCCGCGCCAACAGACTCTCCATCTCCTGCCGCTGCCCGTCGTCCTTCAATTCCTCCACGTTTCGGACCAACAGTCGGCGCAACGTCGCCCACGAGGTCATCCACGACTCCGACAGACACCCGGCCGACCGAAACCGCAAGGCCGATTGCTCCCCTCCCTGAACTTCACGGTCAAACCATTCGTCCAGCTCGATCCCCGCAAACAACAAGCGCTCCTCCACATCCCGCGCCGCAGCCATCCCCGCGCTGTCGCCCAATAGCTTCAGTAACCCACGGTCCTTGTCCGGATGGTAAAGCCGATGCAGAATCCGCCGTACCCCAGGCACCGAGATGCGCGCACCTAAATGCTCCCCCGCAACCGCCTCCAATGCGTGCGCCTCGTCCAGAATGGCAAAGTCATACGGCGGCAGAAAAGAACCGCCTCGGGAACGAACCCCCAATTCGGCGAATAAGAGATGGTGGTTCACGATCAGCAGCCGCGCACCATGCAGCCGCCGCCTCGCCTTCTGGTAGAAACAGGGCTCGTAGAAGGGACACCTCGCGTGCAGACAGTTCCCCTGCTCCGCACAGACTCCATTCCAGGCCTGGGGCGATGGCTTGAACGGTAAGACCTGGCGACTCCCCTCATGCGTGTGATCCCGCGACCAGACCTCGATCCGGCGGAGCTCGTCGAACATCGCGGACTCCAGGTCGGGGATCATCTCCCCGCCGCTTTCGATGCCCTTGTGCAGCCGGCGCAGACAGAGGTAGTTTCCACGCCCCTTTCCCAACACCACGGGAAAGTCACCCGGCAGTCCCAGCGCCTCCAACGCCGTCGGGACGTCCTTGCGCAACAGCTGCTCCTGCAAGTGAATCGTGTGCGTCGAAATCACCCCGCGCACGGAGGTGTGACGCAAAAGCGTCAACGCCGGCAGGAGGTAGGCAAGGCTCTTTCCGACCCCGGTACCCGCCTCGACCGCGAGGTGATGCCGACCCATTAAGGCGGATAGGACCTGCCCCGCCATCACCACCTGCTCCGGACGCTCCTCGAAGGGATGGCCCAACCGCTCCGCACACCTGTGCAGCCCGCCCCCCGACGTCAGCGCAGCGCGAATCGTCTCTCCCAGATCAGGCACCGGCTGGGTGAACTCGAACCTCGCGGGGTCAGGCGGGTGATGGACCATGACACATCCCTGAAGCGACATAAAAAAAAGGCGGACCCGTGCTCCGGGACCGCCTGAGTATTCAAGTGGAGCGAGTGATGGGATTCGAACCCACGACAGCCACCTTGGCAAGGTGGTGCTCTACCAGACTGAGCTACACTCGCGCAACGCCATCTATAATGGCGCAACCAGAAAAAGAGTCAAGACGTCGGCGGCTTTTTTTGCGGTTCCAGGGGATTCGCGGCTCTGAGCACACCTCGATCTCCGCACAGATCAACCACAAACACACCTTCCACCAGGAGGCCCTCCCGCCGAAAGATGCACCGTGGTGCGAGAGGGGGGACTCGAACCCCCACGCCCGAAGGCACAAGATCCTAAGTCTTGCGCGTCTACCACTTCCGCCACTCTCGCGTCCGTAGCCACAGGGCCAAACCGCTGATCGGCGGCCCGACACCGTGATGGCATTGGCAGTGCTCCTTATATTCCACCGAACCTCAATGCTCAAGTTCGATTCTGCGGAAGCGCTTCCAGTCAACCCCTAGTCGCCGCATGCGCGCACGCAGCGTGTGCGGGTTGATGTCCAACAGCTTGGCCGCACCCAAGTCACCCTCGATCCTGCCGTGCGTCCGTCGCAACGCCGATTCGATGTGGCCCCGCATCGCGTCGTCCAAGGTCGGAAATCCTCCCGTTTCGGACCTCTCACCCTCTACGCTCGCGCCACCCAAGGAGGCTCCCCCGTCCACACCCGTTCGTCCCCCGTTCGCACCCAATGCCTTCGCGATCTCTAATCCATGGCCATCCCCAAGGATCGCCGCACGGTCAATCACCGATGCCAACTCCCGAATGTTCCCCGGCCATGCATACCCCTCCAATAAACCCAGGTCCCGATCCGATGGCAGACAGCGGCGCAATCCAAAACGTACCGCCGCCCGCTCGGCAAAGTGCCGGGCCAATTCCGCGATGTCCTGCCGCCGCTCCCGTAACGGCGGCAACACAATCGGAAAACTCGCAATGCGGTACCAGAGATCCTCCCGGAAGAGCCCCTGCTGAATCATCGCCGGTAGGTCGCGGTGCGTCGCAGCGATGATCCGAACACTCACCCGCTTGGAACGTTCCGAACCGACACGCTCAAACACACCCTCCTGTAAGACCCGTAACAGCCGCACCTGCGCCGCCGACGGCAGGTCCCCGATCTCATCCAACAGCAGCGTCCCCTGGTCCGCCCGCTCAAACCCCCCCCGCCGACTCGCCGCCGCGCCCGTGAACGCACCCCGCTCATGCCCGAAGAGCTCGGAATCGATCAGCTCCGGCGGTATCGCCCCGCAGTTCACCCGGATGAATGGCCCCTGAACCCGCAACGACTGCTCGTGGATCGTCCGCGCAATCACCTCCTTCCCCGTCCCAGTCTCCCCCAATAGCAATACCGGAACATCCGAGCGGGACACCAATCCCACCCGCTCCATCACACCCTTCAACCCGCCACTGTGGCCCACCACCACCCCTGCCAATTCCTGCCGTCCCAACCGCGTCAACGCCGAACGCTTGTCCGCCTCCGCCGCCGCCCGCAACCGCTCCATCTCCTTCAGCCGAAGATCGTTGACCAGTAGCGCACCGAGCGGTTCCGAGATCGCCTCCACTATGCGCAGATGCCGCGCCGAAAACGACTCACCCTCACACGCGCGCACCAACAACAGGCCGACCATGCGCGGCCCGCAGGTCAAGGGCGCCGCAAGCCATCGCCCCGGCCCACACTCCCCCACCATCAGCCGCTCGAACGCCCCACGCCCCGCACCCAACTCCTCCGCCGCCCCCTTGGCAGCCCACGCCACGAATAGGTCACGCTCCCACTGCCCTAAAACCCGCTCTTCTCCCGAATACCCATCGCCATCGGATCCGATCGGAAACCCCTTCCGGACCATCACCCCCGTCCCCACCTCCATCGCGATCAGCTCCAACCTGTCGGTCGGCACTCGCTCCCCCAACATCCGCCCGATCACCCCGGCCGATTGCTCCACCTCCAAATGCCGGCACGCCTCCCGCCACGCCTCCCATACCATCCCCCGTATCCCAGCCTCCATACCACACCCCCAATCCGTCAAATACACTCGGTAGACACAGGCAATATAACAGTTCTCCGTTAAATACGATAGTTTTATAGGGCTACGTGAGGATGATCATGACTGTTTATGTCTGGAATCGAGCTTGTTACGGAATGGCAGAAATAACTGGCACGAAAGTTGCTCTTCAGTGGGCTCATGGCGGATCGAATCGAGCCGAGCCGCCGAAGCAACCAACTACATCACCCAAGGAAGCAAACCAGTGCCGATAACCCACGACAAACCCTGCCCACACCGAGGCCGGCAGCTCTCCTGGCTCGCAGGCATCCTGATCGTCGCCCTCGCCGGTTGCACCCCAAACGGGCGCGATGGGAATTCGCATACCACCCTCCTCAACGTCTCCTACGACCCCACACGCGAACTCTACCGCGAGTTCAATGAGGCCTTCATCCAATACTGGCAGCAGACCACAGGCCAGCAGATCGCCATCGATATGTCCCACGGCGGGGCCGGCAAGCAGGCACGCGCCATCATCGACGGACTCGAGGCCGACGTCGCCACACTCGCCCTCGCTTTCGATATCGATGCCATCGCCCAGAAGACCCAAAAACTCCCGGCCGATTGGCAACAGCGCCTCCCACACAACAGCACGCCCTATACCTCCATCATCGTCTTCCTCGTCCGTAAGGGGAACCCCAAGGGGATCAACGACTGGGACGACCTCCTCAAGCCGGAGATCCAGATCATCACACCCAACCCCAAAACCTCCGGCGGAGCACGGTGGAACTACCTCGCCGCCTGGGCCTTCGCTCTGAGGCAGCACGGCTCCGAAGAGGCCGCACGAAAATTCGTCACCGAGCTCTTCCATAAGGTGCCCGTCCTCGATTCCGGCGCCCGCGGGTCCACCAACACCTTCGTCCAACACGGGATCGGGGATGTCCTCCTGGCCTGGGAGAACGAGGCGTTCCTCGCCCTGAAAGAGCTCGGCCCGGACGCGCTCGAGATCGTCACCCCCAGCCTCAGCATCCTCGCCGAACCGCCCGTCACCATCCTGGACGCAAACACCGAAAAGCACGGCACCACCCGGCTCGCCACCGAATACCTCCAATACCTCTTCTCCCCCACAGGCCAGCGCCTGGCGGCCAGACATTTCTACAGGCCGGTCTACCCGGAACATGCCGACCCGTCCGACCTGCAGCGCTTCCCCGATATCGAACTCGTCACCATCAACGACACCTTCGGCGGCTGGCAAAAGGCACAGGCCACCCACTTCAGCGACGGCGGCGTCTTCGACCAAATCTTCCAGGAGCAGCCCTGACCCATGAAGCAGATCCGAATCATCAAACTCGTGGCCGTCGCCGCCATCGCAACCCTCCCCTCCCACCGCCTACACGCCGAATCCGTCGAGACCGCCGAGCCGCCCAAGCTCCAGACCCGGCTCGAAGCCCAGGGCCGATTGGTCGTCAACAGCCGGCATCAATCCGGTGAAGATGACGATGTCCACGGCTTCCTCATCCGCCGCGCACGCGCCGACTTCCAAGGGCATACCGGCAACCCCGATTGGACCTATCGCGCACGCGTCAATGCCAATACCACCGACGGCAACGTCAAACTCGAATACGCCTTCATCGGCATGCCGCTCCCAGGCGGCTTCCGCGCCGAGGCAGGACAGATCAAGCCGCAGTTCGCACGCGAGGAATCCGTCAACGCCTTCCGCCAACTCGCCGTCGAGCGCTCCTACGCAGCCGACTACTTCACCGTCGACTTCACCCAGGGTGCCGAGTTCAGCAAAAAAGCGGACCGCGCCCGCGCCTTCCTCGCCCTGCACGACGGCTCCTATGCCGCGAATACCGACTTCAACGGCGATCGCACCGAACTCGGTATCGCAGGCAGGATCGAGTTCGTGCCCGCAGGCCGCTGGGAGCAGTTCGCCGATTTCTCGAGCGCGCGCACCGATGGCCTCGGCTGCCTCCTCGGCCTCGCCCTCGATTATGAAATCGGCGAGGAGGGCGCCGCCACACATACCCCCGATATCCTCAAGGCCACCGCCGATGCCTCCCTCGAGGTTCACGGCTTCACCCTCTTCGGCGCGCTCTATGGCCAAAAATTCGATGATCACGATGAGAACCATGACTCGGACCTCCCCGACAACCTCGCCGATGCCGAGCAGTACGGGATCGTGCTCCAGGCGGGCACACTCCTGCCGCCCGAAGGCCTCGAGCTCTTCGGACGCGCGGAGCTGATCGAGTTCGATAACCTCTACTACCGCAATAAGGGGGAGGACTTCCAAAAGGCATCCGGCAGCCTCGCATCCGATCCGCTCACCATCCTCACCACCGGCCTCAACTACCACATGCCGAAGTACAACACCAAGCTCAGCCTCGATCTGGTCTGGGCGCTGGATCCAGTCCCCTGCGCCAACACCGGCGCCGGCCTGCTCGATACCCTCGAAGACGATCAGAGCGCTCTCCGCGCCCAACTCCAGTGGAGGTTCTAAAGACGCATGCGCAAGCGAACTTCCCATACGGCCGCACGCCTGCCCGGGTTCACCCTCACCATCGGCTTCACGATCGCCTACTTGAGCGCCGTCGTCCTGCTGCCGCTCTCCATGCTCTTCATGCGCGCTGCAGGACTCGGCCCGGCCGGCTTCTGGGAGGTGGTCACCACGCCCCGCGTCGTCGCCGCGTATAAGCTCAGCTTCGGCGCCGCATTCGCAGCCGCCGGCATCAATACCATCTTCGGCGCCGTCATCGCCTGGTGCCTCGTGCGCTACTCCTTCCCAGGCCGCCGCATCGTCGACGCCATGGTCGATCTGCCGTTCGCCCTGCCGACCGCCGTCTCGGGGATCGCCCTGGCCACACTCTACTCGCCCCACGGCTGGATCGGCCAACTGCTCGCCCCGCTCGGCGTGAAGGCGGCCTACTCCCGCCTCGGTATCGCCATCGCCCTGGTCTTCATCGGCATCCCGTTCGTCGTCCGAACCCTCCAGCCCGCCCTCGAAGACCTCGACCCAACCATCGAAGAAGCCGCCGCCAGCCTGGGCGCATCCCGCGCACAGACCCTCAGGCGCGTCATCCTACCCATGGTTATGCCCTCCCTGCTCACCGGCTTCACCCTCGCCTTCGCCCGTGCACTCGGGGAATACGGCTCCGTCGTCTTCATCAGCGGGAACATGCCGATGAAGACCGAAATCGTCCCCCTGCTCATCATCGCTCAGCTGGAGCAGTACCAATACGAAGCCGCCGCAGCCATCGGCCTGACCATGCTCGGATGCTCCATCCTCATCCTCCTGAGCATCAATTTCCTGCAATGGCGCGCCTCGCGCTTCGGGAGAACCCAATGACCCGTTTGAGTCCACCCGCTCCCCCCATGCACAACCGACCTGCAACGCCACCCCCCCGCCCCGCCGGCCGGGTGATCCCCGCCATGCTTATCACCATCAGCCTGGCCTACTTGACCCTGTTCCTCTTTCTCCCCCTAATCACCGTCTTCACCGAGGCCCTGAGGAAAGGTTTCGCCACCTACGCCGCCGCCTACAGCGATCCCGCAGCCTTGGCCGCCATCCGGCTCACCCTGCTCGTCGCCGCCATCGCCGTGCCGCTCAACCTGGTCTTCGGGCTCTGTGCAGCATGGGCCATCGCCAAGTTCGAGTTCCGCGGCAAACGCCTCCTGATCACCTTGATCGACATCCCACTGGCCGTCTCTCCCGTCATCAGCGGCATGATCTATGTCCTGCTCTACGGCGGAAACAGCCTCCTCGGCGCACGCCTGCTGGATGCCGATATCCAAATCATCTTCGCCGTCCCCGGTATCGTCCTCGCCACCATCTTCGTCACACTCCCGTTCGTGGCTCGCGAGACCATCCCACTCATGGAAGCCCAAGGCATCGAAGAAGAACAGGCGGCCATGACCCTCGGCGCCGGCCCATTCCAGACCTTCTTCAGGGTCACCCTGCCCAACGTGAAGTGGGCCGTGCTCTACGGCGTGATCCTCTGTAACGCCCGCGCAATGGGCGAATTCGGAGCGGTCTCCGTCGTCAGCGGTCACATCCGCGGCAAGACCAATACCCTCCCGCTCCATGTCGAGATCCTCTACAACGAATACAACTTCGTCGCCGCATTCGCCATGGCCTCCCTGCTCACCCTGCTCGCACTCATGACCCTCCTCCTCAAATCGATCGTTGAACACCGGAGCCGACACGCCGCTCCCGATCCGGTCACCCGTATTCCAACCCTCGTCACCGCCACACCGGAGCCACAAACATGAGCATCGAAGTCCACCACGTCTCCAAACACTTCGGTACCTACACCGCCCTGCACGATGTCTGCCTAACCGTCCCGACCGGGCAGCTGGTCGCCCTCCTCGGTCCCTCCGGCTCCGGGAAGACCACCCTGCTGCGGATCATAGCAGGACTCGAACCCGCCGACCCCGCGCCCCACCCCGAAGGCGCTATTTACTTCCATTCCCGCGATGTAGCCGGTATCAATGCCCGCGACAGGCAGGTCGGGTTCGTCTTCCAGCACTACGCCCTCTTCCGCCACATGACCGTCTTCGAGAACATCGCCTTCGGTCTGCGCGTACGCCGACGCCGCGATCGGCCATCTCGCAGCGAGATCCGCTCCCGGGTCCAAGAGCTGCTTGAGCTCGTCCAGCTCGAGGGCCTCGCCCAACGCTTCCCCAATCAACTCTCCGGCGGACAGCGCCAACGAGTCGCCCTGGCACGCGCTTTGGCCGGCGAGCCAAAGGTCCTTTTGCTGGATGAGCCGTTCGGTGCCCTCGACGCCAAGGTCCGAAAAGAACTGCGCACCTGGCTCCGAAACCTCCAGAAGGATCTCCACGTCACCACCCTCTTCGTCACCCACGACCAGGACGAAGCCCTCGAAGTCGCCGACCAGATCGTCGTCATGAACCACGGCCGCATCGAGCAGATCGGGACCCCCGACCAGGTCTTCCATCACCCAGCCTCCGAGTTCGTCATGCGCTTCCTCGGAGACGTCAATACCTTCCACGGACGTGTCAACCGCGGGACCGTGCAGTTCAGCTCGCTCGAACTCCCCTTCCCCCACGAACGCCAACAGATCGCCGGCGAGGCCAGGGTCTTCGTTCGCCCCTACGACGTCACCATCGATACCAAGTCCAACGGCCTGCCCTGCCTCGAAGCACGCGTCGTGCGCATCCACTCGGCCGGCCCCCTCGTCCGCGTCGAGTTGGTCACCAGTACCCAACAACACCTGATCTCCGAAATCTCCCAGGAACGCTTCGCCACCATGCAGCTCGAACCCGAAAGCCGCGTCTTCGTTCGACCCCGGCATATCCGTGTCTTCGCCAGTGAGCCGGAGGTCCAGAACCCGCCCACCGCCGAGGCCACCACCCATTCCGCCAACTAAAAAAAAGGTATTCAAACATGTCCCTTCCCACCGCCGACCGCCCACGTTGCCTCGCCGTTACCCTCGCCGCCATCACCACCCTGGCCTGCACCGCCCTCGCCCAACCGCTGCCCCGGACCACTCCCGAGGCGGCCGGGGTCGACTCCGGCGGGATCCTGCGCTTCCTGCAGGCCGCAGAGAAGGGACCGCACGAGTTCCACAGCCTCGTCCTCGTCCGCCACGGCAACGTCGTCGCCGAGGGCTGGTGGGCGCCTTACCGGGCCGACCTCAAGCACATGATGTACTCCGTCTCCAAGAGCTTCACCTCCACTGCCGTCGGTTTCGCCGTGCAGGAAAACCTCCTGAAGCTCGACGAGCCCCTGCTCCAATCCTTCCCCGACTTCCAGCCCGCCGCCGATTCGACCCACCTAAAAGACCTGACCATCCGACACCTGCTGACCATGTCCGCCGGCCAGGACCCCGATCCCTCAGGCCGCATCTGGGCCACGGAGAACTGGGAGGAGGCCTTCCTCCAAACGCCCATCGTCAAGGCCCCCGGCTCCACCTTCCTCTATAACTCCACGGCCACATACATGCTCTCCGCCATCGTCCGGAAGGCGTCCGGCCAGACCGTGTTCGATTTTCTCACACCACGCTTCTTCCAGCCGCTCGGGATCGCCGATGTCGACTGGGAGACCAGCCCCAACGGCAACTCCGCAGGCGGCTGGGGCCTGCGGATTCGGACCGAGGACATGGCCAAGCTCGGACTCCTCCTGCTGCAAAAGGGCGTCTGGAACGGCGAGTCCATCCTCGACCCCGAATGGGTCGAAGCCGCCACCTCAGCCCAGATCATCCAGAACCCCAACGCCACCCCCGAACAGCTCGCCACCAGCGACTGGCTCCAAGGCTACGGCTTCCAGCTCTGGCGCTGCCGCAACGGCGGTTTCCGCGCCGATGGCGCCTTCGGCCAATACATCATCGTCCTGCCCGAAAACCAGGCCGTCATCGCCATCACCTCCAGCACGCCCGACATGCAGGGGATCCTCAATCTCGTCTGGGAACACCTCCTCCCCGCCATGCACCCCAACCCCTTGCCCCAAGACGAAACCGCCCTCGCCCAGCTGCAGGAAACCCTCGCCGCCCTCGCACTCCCCATCCCCCAGTGGCAAGCCGATTCTCCGACCGCCACCCAGATCGCCGGTGCCTGGTTCGAACTGGAACCGAACCCGATCGGCCTCGACAGGATCAGGTTCGACCTCAACCCCGAACAGCAGCCTGGGTCTGTGACCTTCCAATACCGAGAGGCCACTTACACCATCCCCATGAAGCGCAATCAGTGGGCCCACTCCAAGACCGCCCGGCCCGGACCCAGCCTCACCGCCGGCGCCCAGAACAGCCTCAAGGGACTCGCCCCCTTCGAAGTCGCGGCCGCCTACCGCTGGAGCGAACCCCATACCCTCGAGCTCACCCTTCGATACGTCGAGAGCCCACATACAGAGGTCGTCACCGCCCGGTTCGACGGCGAGCGCATCAACCTCGCCTTCGCCGCCTCCCTGCTCGGCTCGCCCAGCGGCGCCCCACTCCAGGGCGTGCGCGCAAACCTCCCCGCCGCTGAAGGAACAGCCCAATGAAACAGCTACAGCAACGATTACTCACCACCTGCCTGCTCACCCTCTGCCTCGGCCTCTGCACCCGGTTCTCCACCCCGCACGCCGCGATCACGCCCCTCCCCACCGTCGAGCAGGTCGACGCCCAACTCTGGCATGTCAGCGGCCAGACCAATCAGCTCCTGTTCGATCCATCCACCCTCGCACTGACCCTCCAGAGCGGGGAAACCCAATGGCGCCTCTCAGCCACCGGAGAGAGCGACCTCATCCTCCTGCACAACGGCTCACCCGTCACCCTCAACCCGGCCGCCGCCGGCGCGGTCGAGGTTTCTGCCTATAGGACCGGTTACAGCGCCGGCGTGAAGGTGCGTCTCTCCCAATACAGCGCCGACAACGAGCCGCTCGATCTCGATCTCACCCTGCTGATCACCCTCGATGGCACAGGCGAAGAACTCGTATGCGAGATCATCGCCCCCGACAACCGCGATCGGATCCAGGAATTGGTCTGGCCCGGCTCCCTCATCCCGGACGATTTCGACCATACCGCCGTTCCGTTCATGCAGGGGATGCTGCTGCCCCAAACCTGGCAGCATCATGTCTGGCTCTATGACCAGCTCTCATTCGGCCGCGGACTCTATATGCCTTGGTGGGGTTGGCAACAGGGGGAGGCCGCCCTATGGACCATGCTCGAGACACCCAACGACGCCGGCTGCCGCTTCGAACACCCGGCCGGCGGACCGACCCGATGCGCCACACGCTGGGTTTCTGAGCTCGGTAACTGGGCCTACCCGCGACGGGTCCGCTTCAGTACCATCCCCCAAGGCGATTACGTCGACATGGCACGCGCCTACCGTCAAAAGGTCCTGGAATCGGGACACTTCGTCTCGCTCCGGGAGAAGATCGCTCGCTCCCCACGCGTAGAGCGAATGCTCGGTGCGCCGGTCGTCCATACGAGCATCCTCTATCACATCCAACCCGACTCGAGCTATTACCACAAGGACAACCCCGAACTGAACGATCAGCTGGTCACCTTCCAGGAACGTGAGAAACAGTTGGAGGCACTCGCAACCCTCGGCATCGACAACGCCTACGTCCACCTCGACGGCTGGGGCGTGCGCGGATACGACAACCTGCACCCGGATGTCCTGCCGCCCTGCGAACAAGCCGGCGGTTGGGAGGGTATGAAGGCCCTGTCCGAGACCTGTGAACGCCTCGGGTTCACCTTCGCGATCCATGATCAGTACAGAGACTATTACCTCGACGCACCCTCCTACCAGGAGCGGCACACCGTCGTCGACGCCGCCGGCAATCGCAGCATCCACGGCGTCTGGTACGGCGGAAAGCAGTCCATCCTCTGCTCCCGATTCGCACCAGGTTACGTGCGCAGAAATCACCAGGCGCTCCTCGCCCACGGGATCCTCCTGCGCGGCGCTTACCTCGACGTCTTCTCCGTCGTCCCGCCCGATGAATGCTTTGCCCCGGAACATCCGGTGACCCGCTCGCAATGCCTCCAATTCCGAGGCGCCGCCCTCGATTCGGTCCGCGCATGGGGCGGTGTCGTCAGCTCCGAAGAGCCGAGCGGCTGGTCCATCCCACACCTCGACCTCGTCCACCACGGACCCTACCCGCTCGATCCCAACCCGGGTAAAGGCCGCGCCATGGGCATTCCCATCCCCCTCTTCAACCTCGTCTACCATGATGCCCTCCTCACACCATGGTCACTGGGACGCGGCGCATGGGGCATCCCTGAAAACGACCTCGGACGCCTCCACGGCATCGCCAACGCAGGGCTCCCATACCTTGGCATCACCCCCAGCGAGGATGAACTCCGTCAGGTCCAGGAAATGATGGCAGTTCAGAAGCGCCTCGCCTTCACCCCCCTCCTCAACCACGACTTCCTCGATGCAGCCTGGCGCACGCAGAGATTCGTCTACGCAGACGGCACCGAAATCACCATCGACTTGGAAAACGATACCTACAACATCCAATGGCCGGATGAATAGACCGGAGCCAAGCGCCCCCGAGCTTGCTTCGCCAGCCTGACCTCTCCATCCGATTTTGGGGAGCCTCCCGCAGAGGGCGCAGAGGACGCGGTGGCGTTTTCGACCTGGCCATAGGGGTGGGTTGGATCAATGCTGTGATCCCTATCTTTTGGGTTTTATATTAGATAAACCGTTTTCAGCAGACCCAGGCAGTTGGAGGGATCACAGCAACCTTTCGTTGTGACACAATACTGCAATAGCTCCCGATCCGTCCGATCCGTCCGATCCGTCCGATCTGTCCGATAATTGTCAAAATTAAATCGAAATCGAAATCGAAATCGGTATCGGTATCGAAATCGGCATCGATTCCTGTTCACTGTATGGCACCACTCAAACCACCCTGCCGGGTTATTTCAGCACCGCAACAATACAATTGCGCTACCCGGCTTCTCGGCTCCGAATCCCATCCCACCCCACCCACAGCGGACCCCGGACACGAGCCGAGTTTCCATCGCCCTCCCCAATCAAGGATTTTGTCACGTTTTATTGGGACGCACTGCCCCATCATTTTTTTTGCTTGCCAACCTCTTCCTTGGGTGCGATTGATCCTGCATACCCCAAAACTGCGACGATTGACTTAACGGCAGTATTGGAGGCCAGCCAACCATGAAGACCCGTTTCGCATATCTCACCGGGTTTGTTGTCCTGGTGGTACTGGAGATTCTCCTTTTCTCCAGGCCGAGGGAAAAGATATTCAACCTGACAAACATCGACGTCGGCGATGTGTGGCGGGGCGAGATCGTTTCCAGGGAATTCAACCTCAGAAATATCTCCAAAAGGGAGATCAAAGTTCAGCGGACTGCAACAGACTCGTCGAATTTGACCATCAAGGTCTCAAAAGAACAATTATCTCCCGGGGAGTCGGCAACGTTATTTGTCAACCTATTCGCCGACCCATCCAGCGTCAAGGCCGACCCGGATTCAAGCGTTGTGGCTGACACGAGGAATGATGTCATCGATTTCGGTCAGATCAGTATTGTCCTTGAGGGGATAAACCTGAACGAATGCCCCAAAATCAATGTGACCGGGAATTACAGATGCCTGTTTCCCGATCAGGACTCCTTCTCCTACGACAGGCCGATCATCATGGGGTCGGGAATCCATTCATTCCCCATCGTCCTGAGGCCATCCGTGCCCGTTGCAGAAGGCGTCTTCTCCTCCGATTCAGAGCATGTATCCTTTTCCGCACCCAAAACGATACCAGGGGTTCAGGCCGGCATCGAGGTGGAGGCTACAATACTGGAGACCGCACCACCAGGTGGACTCTTCTTCGATGTGACCTTCAAGGGCAGTTCCACGGAGGGACAGAGAGTAGCGGACGCCTATCTCCGGGTGGATTGCTGGGTGAAGGAGAGACTCTCTTTGATCCCTGAGCGCGGATACATACCCCCCATGCCCTTGTTTTCGATGGTGGAAACCACTTTCTCAGTCACGGACCTGCTCAACGCGGATTTGCAGCTTTTGGACCTCGAGCACGACTCCTCAATCATCTATTGGGATCAGCTGGAATCACCAAGTGGACAAGTCACAATCAAGCTCTTCAAAGAGATTCAAGCGGAGGGTCCGAATAAGGAGATCGTCAGGTTGAACCTGCTTTTAAATGATCATCCGGTCTCGAAAGACTTTGTCCTGTTCTCACATGGCACCCCATAGCCCGATGAAACATCCACCCCTATCGTCAAAGGACATCGGAGGCTCCCCGTGCGACATCCAATGACCATTCCGCTCTCCGCCATGTTCGGCCTCCTCCTACTGGCCGGATCTGCATCAGGCCAGATAGACTGGGAGGAGCGGATCAAACAGGCATTCTCGGAACGTGCGGCAAAGAACCATTCATTCAGGATCGAGTACGAACGGGATTACTTCGTCACAAAACTCTCACAACCGGAGATGATGGACGGTGGAGGCAATAAATGGATGCCGCATGAAGATACGACATTCCACTTTTCCGAATCCATCATCTGGGAAGGGGAAGACTTTATGAAATCGTTCAGGGGGCCGATGTTCCACGCAACCCTGGGCGAATACTTCGATAATGAAATGATCATTTCGGAATACCAGGGATACAACGTAATATTCCGGGCAAAACTCTTTGATACCAACACCCCTTATGCAGGAATTAACGATGGGTATAAACCTGAAGTGAAGCGAACCAACTATTGGATGACCCAATACGATCTGCTCCCGATTTTCTTTTATTCAGGAAGATTGGATCTCATCAATTATGACCTTGACGATTACCACCTCTTGCCAGGAATCTCCTTTTTCAACGACCAGGAATGCAGAGTTCTGGAGAAACTAAAAACTACTAATATTCCCAATCGATCAGGAAGCGTTTACCGCGTCTGGCTTGCATCAGATCTGGATTTCCTGCCCACACGATTTCTCATAGACCATAACCAAAACCATCTTATTGATACTTCCATATCATACAGAAAAGACCAGAATAATGAATGGACCATTTCCGATTGGGCGCAAACAAACTCAGGAACCAATGAGAACGGAGAGATGGTTCTCAGGACAAGTTCAAACATCACAGTATCCAAATCGGAATCCGGCGCCCTATTGGGGGGAGAGGATTTCCACGTGGAAATGCCTCCATTAACATTTGTCGATGAATCAAATTGGCATTCCGGAAAAGAAGTTGTTCGCAAATACATTCTGATGCCGGACGGATCCGAGCGCATCGTTACGAATGAGGAGTTCTCCAGGATCTCATCCCATGCAGAGCTGTTTAATACGCCCACAGGAATGGCCGGCTTCCCAAAGCCGCAGCAAAAAAGGAGATCAATGTATGTAATCATTGCAATTTTATCAGCTTCACTATTGGCAATCGTTATAAGGAGGAGGTTGGGCAGAGCTGAAGCTTGAAGATACCTATTGAAAAATAGCCGGAAAAAAGGACTATGATCATGAAAATTTCTAAGAAAACCGGAAATACAATACTCAACATTTCAATCCTCGCGATTTTCGCTACTGCCCTTGGGATTATTTCATCCAACGCCCTGGATTGTAAGCAGGGGTGTATCATTACTCATTGCGTTTGGGGTGGTTTTGGAGGCGGAACTGGATCCGGCGACTGCAAATGGTTCGTCAACGCTAACAAGGGACCAGTTGCTAGATGCGAACCCCTCGCTTACACAAAGGATTCCATTTACTTTGGAAAATACTGCTATTCTAACAAGGATCGAACATTTTTCACATATACAGACTGCATTAAAGAGTGCCCGGTTCCAATGACAAGAGGAATTGATTGTTTAGAGCCACCTATGGATGCACCAGTAGCAGGCCCCGTAACCATGGCAACCGCCTGTGGCGCTTCCTACCCCCCGACGGGGTACTGAATCGGTGATTTCGGCCACCAAAAACCGAAGGCCATTCATCTCAATTATTCACGCGGCGACGTGCTGTTTCTTCATGCCGCCGCGAGAATGGAGTGATCGTACATCGAAATTCCCAAAGTCAATTCGGAGAGCCCAAGGGGCGAAGGATCGTTTTTTTTACTTCAGAAAGAGGTAACGGAGTCTACCGATATGCGGCATCCAAAGACCATTCTGCTTTCAAACATGACTGGCCTCTACCTTCTTCTTTTTGTCGGATCTGTCTCAGGCCAGGCAAATTGGAAGAGCAAAATTAAACAGGCATTCTCGGAACGTGCGGCTAAGAACCATTCATTCAGGATCGAGTACCAACGGGAACAATTCTTAACAAAGAATTCTCAACCAATGTCGATGGACGGCGGTGACAATAAATGGATGCCGCCTGAAGATACGACATACCACTTTTCCGAATCCATCATCTGGCAAGGCGTAGACTATAAAAAGGCTGTAAGGGGTCCGATGTTCCATGCAACCCTGGGTGCATACTACGATGACACAATGATCACTTCGGAATACCAAGGCAAATTAATAATCTTCCGAGAAAAATTTCAGGATACTAATACTCCCTATGCATCGATAAACGATGGGAATAAATCCAGAACAGAAAATACCACCATTTGGCTTGTAACCCACGATCTTCTTCCGATTTTTTACTATACAGGGAGATTGGATCTTGCCAATTCCGATCTTAAGGATTTTGATTTACTGCCCGGCGTTTACTTTTTTGAAGATCAGGAATGCAAAATCCTTGAAAGGTTGGAACCAACTCTTCCGAATCAACCAGGGATCGTATTCCAGATCTGGCTTGCAATAGACATGGAATTTCTGCCTGTCAGGATTTTTCGAAACCATAATCAAACCTTGCTTTATGACACATCGATTTCGTACAATGAAAACCGCGAAAACAACAGGATGTTGTCACAATGGGAGCACACTTGCTCTGCTCTAAATATTGATGGTGAAATGCTGCTTAAGACAAGTTCCGATTTCAAGGTATCTGAACTTGAATCCGGCGTTTTATTGACGGAAGAGGATTTTCAAATAGAATTCCGGCCGTATACTTTTGTCGATGAATCAAAATGGCGGTCGGGTATAGAGGATAGAATAAGTTATATCCTAATGCCGGACAGATCCAAACGCATCGTTACAGAGGAGGAGCTCATCAGGATCTCATCCCATGCAGAACTGTTTAACACGCCCACAGGAATGGCCGGCATCTCAAAGCCGAAGACCAGGAGAAGGTCAATGTATATAATGATCGGGATACTATCAGCTTCCCTCTTGGCCCTCGTTTTAGGCAGGCGCCTCAGAAATAACTGAGGCTTTGAGCAATGGCATGAAATCCCGCCGCCGCACACCTCCGGGGGCTGGATGGAGTGATCGAGCAATGGAATTCCTTAAGATCAATTCAGGGGCCAATGGTCGAAGGATCGCATTATCCCTTCAGTTTCTCGGGATTGTCCTCCTTCTGACCCTTCCCCTCAGATGCATCGGCCTTGCCAGCCTGGCGACCCAGTTGAAACATTTTTTTTCGATCGATGAGTTCTACACCTGGAAGGTGTGCCAGGAAGGCACGAGGGAAATCATCGGCCTGCTGGAGAGTGACGTCCACCCGCCTCTCTATTTTCTGATGGCCAAGCTCGTCCTCTCCTTTCTACCGAATACGATCACGGTGCTCAGATGCCTCTCGTTGGTATTCGGTTTGTTCACCATTCTCCTGCTCCTGCTCATCGCCAGGGACATGCTCGATCAACTCTCAGATTCTCAACCCTCGGCCTTTCCCACCTCGCTGATGATCGCCATTGCATTGCTGGCCAACCACCTCCTGCTGGTGGAGGCGTCGAGAACCGCACGTATGTACAGCCTCTGCACCTTGCTCGTCGCCCTGGCTTTCTGGCTCGGTATCCGATGGCTGAAACATCGCTCACCAATCAACCATCACCTGCTCTTCGCGATCGGATTCACATGGGGATGTCTGTGCCTGGCCCACAACTACGGACTTATCTTCTTCGCGGCACACTTGAGCGGATTGGCGGGTGCCGCCGTTTGCATGCCCGAAAAGAGCCTACGCGACCGGGTTCGAGGGCTGTCTCAACTCCGGATTCCATTCGTCATCTGCATGCTGATGCTGCTTCCAATCCTGTCCTCAGTCGGCGATCAGGCCCAATCCATTCGACCCGATTACTGGGTGCCCGGTCTCGATGCAGCAGGATTCGGGTTCATGATCTCCGAGCTCATCTTTCCACCCGCACATGGATCCATCGCGATGGAACTCGTCCTCGTCCTGCTGTTCCTGTCCGGATCCATTCTTGCCTGTAAGCCGGTCGAACGTCGGATGTGCATTCAGATTCCCATCATCCTGGTCATCTTCTGCCTCAGCCCGATCCTCTTTCAGGTCATCCTCCAGAGGCCCATTCTGCACAGCAGATACCTGAGCCTGGTCGCCCCCTTGGTCGTTCTCTCGTTTGTGCTTATTGCGACCAGCGTGGGCTCCGAGTGGTTCGGGAAAGGCTCTCTGCTGACCATCGGCCTTCTCCTTTCCTGGCATTCATGGGACTCCATCAACGCCAGCCTGGATAAGGATTTCCCCACCCAGCAGGAGCAGCTGAACTCCATGCTCCTCGAAATCAAGGATGGCATCATCGTCTTCGACTTGGATGTGAGCCAATACCTCCGTTCCTACTATCACCTGAGGACCAACGGGTCAGAGGTTGAGACCAGGATCTTCCGGTGGAATGCCATGGAGGATTTCCAACATGTCCCCCTCGCAAGTGCCGTTACCCCAAAGGAAAGGCTCTATGGCCTTCCTGAACTCCACGATACCACGGACCATTTCTTCGTCGTGACCCCGGAGCATTCCACGGCGACCAAAACAAACCCCGATTCATTCACCCTGGTCTCCGAGCGGATCGTCCAGGAGGATTCCGGCGGCTATCGGGTGAACGAATACAGAAGGGTCTCCGTTGACCATCAGAAGAAGAACGAGCCGGAGACCATCAAGAGCACGGAAAGCAACGAAAGGATGAACATGAGCAACAACTGGACAGCCTCCCAGTGATAGGGCAGCCGCGTCTTGAAAAGCAGGAACAGGGAAAAGGGGATCAAGTAATAGCGTTGCTCAATCAGGCCGTTCGGCATCCAAAAAACCACAGACGCCGGATAGAATGTGTAGAGGAGGACGCTCTGCAACCGTGACCCCACAAACACGCCGCTGCCCAATACCGCGGCTATCAGGAGCAGGGCAACCGTCCATAGATTCTCGTGGAAAAACAGGAGCAGCCTGTTTCGAAGGAAGATTTCCGGGGCTATTACATTGTAAGGATGCAGCGGAGAGAGCCCATGCGGAATCATGAAGATCAGCAGCACCAACGCTATCAGACCTATCAACAATAGGCGGCGTGAAATGATGAGCCTGCGCCAGGCGTCGATGAAATAGACCGGGAAGAACGCCGGAACCAGACAGCACGCAAAGACAATATTCCCAACGCTGATGACACCAGTCGGGTGCATGCCCCTGTCCCCAAGCGCCACGCCGCCGTTCCAAACCAGAAATACCACAAATCCAAGCAGCCCGAGTGCCGCCGGTATGTTCGCCCAGATGAGCCGCCTTGGAGCCATCCCCTTCCAGTTTTCCAAACCCCCCAGGCAGACCCCATAAAAGAGCCAAACCACATTGTTTTGCCGCACCAGTATCGCCAGGCCACCGAGGATACCCGCTCGAACGAATTTCCCGTCCCTAAACAGGAGCAAGCTGATCAGGACCAGTCCCAGCGACAGGAAATCGGTGTAGAGCAGAAAAAGAAATGGGAAGACAATCGGACAGAATATGATGTGAAGAAAGAGAAGCTGCTTGTCGTCTCGCGAAAGCGAACGCGGCAGGGACCGCCAGAGACATAAGAGCAGGATGCAGGACATCAGCAATTGGGCCTGCCTGGCCGCCTGAATTGAGTAGTCTCCAAAGAGATGGAGGATCACACCCACCGCCAGATGAAACCCTGGGATCGTGGTCAGCTTCGGTTCCAGAGTCCAATCGCCGTTCACAAACCTGGTGATCTGCTGATAATGGATCCCTTCATCGACCCGCAGCGGACACTCCTGAAACAGGAAATAGCCCCATACGATCCCAAGCGCACCGATGAGCAAAAGCAGGTACTTGGTGAACAGCTGCATCCATCGGTTCATCAAACCGGTTCGCTGTTCGAGCGCATCGGAACACGGGCCTTGCATCAGCCGCTTTCCCCAGTTTCGAACGAACTCGACTTCGAAAGCGGGTTGAAATGGATTTCCTGCAGCTCCGGAATCGCCTGGATCCTGAGAAACTCATACGCATTCATGGCCTCAACATGCCCATCGAGATAGGTCACATTCGGCCGGTTGTTGTGCATCCGGTAGTCTCCCCTGATCTCCGTGCTGTTCGGGACAAATAGCCCGTCATTGACTGAATCGGCGGCCTCATCCACCAGGAACACGATCTCGGAGCTTCGCTTTTCCTCTCCCAGCCGCCAGCCCGTCGAACGCCTTTCGGTGAGGATCGGGTTCCACTCCGGATCCAGATAACTGTTCATGCTGTAAGTGACACGCCTGCTCTCCCCCAGGCTGCGGGAGGAGAGGCACCGGTAGATCGGGATCGCCTCGCTGAATGCAGGATCCGGAGGCCACACACGATCGCGCCCGGTGACATAGGAATAAATGGCGCCTGATTCCGCGTGGATCGGAAAGCGCGCATCCTGCATGCTCTCATCCGGAGGCGGAACCGGTGTGACCAGCCCGCCCACAACCCAGTCCGCATGCGCGTTACGTTCCGCCATGCCCGCCCATGGGAGCAGGGACCGGTAATCCTCGGAGTAGCCCACCATCGCTAAGTATATTTGCCGCATGTTATTCATGCAGGAAATACCGCGCGCCCGCTCCTGCGCCCGGACCGCCTGACCCGCTACGAGCGAGGCCAGAATCCCGATAATGGCAAGCACGACCAATAGCTCGATGAGTGTAAATCCACGCCCGGCTGCAGCACTCGCATCTGAGCATAACTGACACGGATGCCGATCCCGGTTTGACCGATCGGATCTGAATGTAGTCATGATACAAAAACCTCGTCATCAGATCCTAGCGGGTTGGGACAAATTGGAAAAGAAAAAAGGTACCGGTTTCGGTTGAAAACCAGTACCTCGAATCATGCAGGGCCGTCAGCCCGTGGTCACCGGGATACGGTGGAGATCCTGCGCCTTGCTGCGAGCCTTCGGTAGCGTGACCTTCAGGACCCCGTTCTTGAATCGGGCCGTAACCCCATCAAGATCGATTTCGGAGCCGAGCGGGACCGCCCGCAGGAACGAGCCGTATCGGCATTCACTGTGGCTCCAGCCCTCTTTCGTCTCCTGGAAGTCCTCCCGCTTCTCGCCGCGAATGGTCAGCGTGTCGCCATCCAGTCGGACATCGACATCGCGCTCATCCACTCCCGGGAGCTCAACCGTCACCCGGATCTCCTTCTTCGTCTCCTTGATATCGACCTGAGGCTGAAACGCCCCGTCGCTGAGGTCCATATCCCAAAGGGCCTGCGGTGATCTGAAGAAGCTCGGCATCAACTGGTCGAACAACCGATTCATCTCCTGCGGCCAATCACTGAATCCTAGGTCGGAGCGCCGAACCGGGACCTCTTGTCGATCCCGGCGCTGCTTCCGAAATGGGATCAAGCCGTTGAGCGTCATGATTCAACCCTCCTTTTGTTTCAGGTGCGGGCGGCGCTCTCCGCGCCACCCGCATCCGATCTTCCATCCGTTCCGCATCCGCGACCGGGTTCGGTCAACCGGCCGAAACCGCAATCCGCTTGGGCTGCGCTTCCTCCGCCTTCGGTAGCGTGAGATGCAATACCCCGTGCTTCATCACGGCCTGAATGCCGTCCCGATCGATCACATCACCCAAGGTGAAGACGCGCTCGTAATCGCCCCGGGCATACTCTTGGTATACCGCGGTGTACCCCTCAGGCGCAGTCGGACGATAGGTCCCGCGGATCGTCAATTCACGTCCCTCCAGGTCGATCTGCACGCTGGTCTCGTCCACGCCCGGCATGTCCGCCTGGAGAAGGACCTCACGCTCGTTCTCGCGGATGTCCACCACCGGGGTGTATACCGGCGTCTGCTTCGCACGCTCCAAGGTCGTGCTGGGGGTTCGCGTTTCCTGTTTGGTCAAGGCTGTTTCCGACATGGTCCTTTCTCCTTTCTCAAAAGCTTCCTCGTGCAATCTCTGCTCTCTCTCTCACGCGCGGTGCCGACCGCTTCAACCCGCCTGCACCGCGATCTTCTTCGGCTTGTCCTCTTCCCTCCGCGGAAGCCGGATCTGCAGGATCCCCATCCGGTACTCCGCCCCAACATGCTCCCCATCCACATGGAACGGGAGGTTGAACGTCCGCACGAAAGTCCCGGCCCCACGCTCCTGGCGCAGATAGCTCTCTCCTTCCTTCAATTCCTCAGAAGGACGCTCTCCCCGCAGGATCACCGTGTCGTTCTTCACCGTGATCTCGAGCTTGTCAGGGTCCACTCCAGGCACCTCCGCCGTCAGTAAGACCTCGTCTTCGTTGGCCCACATGTTCACCGGCGGAAATCCCTCCGCCACCACACGCGCCCGACGGGCGACCGGCTCAAACAAACGGTTCATCTCCCGCTGCAACCGGTCGAACTCACCCCATACATCGCGATAGCCAAGTGTCGGCATGTTCCAAAACATCTCTGTCCTCCTTTGCTTTGACATGCTTCTCTTCCACTCAATCGCCGCGGTCCGCTTCTCCAACCGCTGACGTCACCCCTATAGCAATTGGCATGCCAAACCCGACTGAAAATCTCTGCACGTTCGACAACCACTTTTGAAAACGCCGGTTGCAGACGCTGAGCTGGGGCACATATACCCAGAAAGGCGGGTCAAAATGTCGCACCGTGTCGTTTTGCGACGGAGGGTGGGCAAGGGGTTGGGACACAAATTACCTTGTCATCTTGCTGTTGGCGTGAATGATGAATCTTCCCGGAGGAATCGATTCCCACGCAAACCTTCCCACGGCCGGTGCGGCCGCCGCTCAATCCCAGGGAGCAACTTTCCGATGAAGACACAACGACCAACCCGTGCAGCCAGCCAGACGGTGGCAGCTGTCCTGACCTGCATTTCCGCGATCGCCCTGCTTTCGGTCGTGCCGACCATGGCGGCACCACCAACTCCAACCCCGGCATCGTATGACCTCGTGATCTGGGACGATCAGCCTGCGCCGTCTTGGGACACCGCCTTTCCCATCGGGAACGGCCGACTCGGGGCGATGCCCTTCGCCGAGTTCCCCACGGAGCGGATCCTGGTCAATGAGGAGTCCATCTGGGCACGCAACGACGATCAACTCTTTCTCACGCCTGAGGAGAGTCACGAACACCTGGAACAGGTGCGCGCGCTCGAGGCCGCGGGTGATTACCAAGGGGCGGATCGCTATTTCCAGCAGCATCTGCAAGACGGGCGCGACCCCGACGGCTACCAACCCCTCGGTTGGCTCCAGATCGAGTACCGGACCGGATCCGAACCGGCGCACACCCTGCGCGAACTCGACCTGAAGACCGGGATCGGCCGGAATGTGTATGCCCTCCAGGACGGAAATGTCATCACCCAGGAGGTGATCGCCAGCGGACCCCATGACGTGATCGCCGTGCGGATCACCGCCGATCGCCCCATCGACGCCGATATCACGATGGAAGGCACCGCGATCGAAGCCCGGGACCTCGTCAAACGCGGTGCGGCGGATGGTCCCAACGCGACGCAATACCTCGCTCGCATTCGCGCCTTCCCCGCGGACGGCCAATCGGTGGAGGATGGCACCATCCGCTTCCAGGATGCGCGGGAGATGACCGTGTATCTCTCGGCCGCGACGAATTTCGACCGCACCAACAGCCTGCAAATGCTCCCGGAGGGCTGGGAGGCCAAAGCCCTTTCCGATCTCGACCGCCTCGGCGGCCACTCCCCGAAGGAGGTGTTCCAGACCGCTGTCCAGGAGCATGGCGCCTACTTCGAACGCTTCAAGCTCGATCTGGGGAGCACCGCGGAGGACGTCCTGAAGCTCACCACCAAGGAGCGGCTCGCACGGATCAAGGCCGGGGCCGAGGACGATCCCGACCTGATCGAAACCTACACCCAGTTCGGGCGCTACCTCCTGATCGCCTCCTCCCGCCCCGGTGGCTTTCCCGCCAACCTACAGGGGGTTTGGAATCCGCATATGTCGGCACCCTGGGGGGCGGATTACCACCTGAACATCAACATCCAGATGAACTACTGGCCGGCGGAAACCTTGAATCTGGCCGAGATGCACCGGCCGCTCTTCGATCTCATCCGCTACTTCCAGCCGCGCGGGCGGCAAATGGCGGAGCGCCTCGGCATGAAGGGCTGGTGCATGGGCCACGCCACCGATATCTGGGGACATGCCAAGCTCATGAGCGAGACCGCCTACTGGGGCGGATCCTTCTTCGGCGGACAGTGGATGACGTTCCACATCCTGGAGCATTACCGCTTCAACCGGGACAAGACGTTCCTGGCAGAGAACTGGGATATCCTCACCGCTTCGACCGAGTTCGTCGAGTCATGGCTCATCCCCGGTCCCGAACCGAACCAACTCATGGCGCGCCCCTCCTGCTCCCCGGAGAACTCCTTTATCTACAAGGACGCAGACGGCAAGGAGACCCGGGCCGCTCTCTCCGCCGGCAACACCTTCGACCAGTTCATGGTGCTGCAGGTCTTCCACGACTACCTCGAAGCAGCAGAGGCCCTGGACCGGGAATCCGATCCCTACGTCCAAAAAATCGCGGGAATCCTACCCAAGGTGTATCGCCCCAAGATCGCGGAAGACGGCCGCCTGATGGAGTGGCGCCTGCCGTTCAAAGAGGCCGAACCTGGGCACCGCCACATGTCGCATGTGATCGGCGCCTACCCCGGCAACCAGATCGATCTCGATCGCGATGCGGCCATGCGGGACGCGGTCATGAAGTCGATCGAAGGTAGACTCAGCCAGGGCGGCGCCGGCACCGGCTGGAGCAGGGCCTGGACCATCGGAATGTTCGCTCGCCTGTCGGACGCTGACCGTGCCTATGAAAACCTCATCGCCATCCTGCGGCGCTCGACCCTGGACAACCTCTGGGACTACCACCCACCCTTCCAGATCGACGGCAATTTTGGCTCCACCGCCGCCGTCGCCGAGATGCTGCTCCATAGTCACGGCGATCGCATCCGCCTGCTGCCTGCTCTTCCCGCTGCCTGGTCCGAGGGGCACGCGCTCGGGCTGCGCGCCCGCGGCGACATCACCGTCGATCTGACCTGGAGTAACGGCAGCTTGGCCAAGGCCGTGCTCACCGGCGGTCCGAACGTGACCGACCAGGTCGTGCCGGTCGTCTTCGGCGACCACCAATGGGAGGTCCGCCTATCGCCCGGCCAGAGCCGTGTCATCACCCTTCCCTAACCGGAGCCCGTCCGAAAAGACACGCTCCTTCATGCATCGCCTCCAGGTAATGGTTGCCGATCAACCAGATCATTGTCTGAATCGGGGTCGGAATCGGAATCGGGATCGGAATCGATCCCTGTTCTGGTTGGCACCTGGCCCTCATGGACCGCTCAAACTTCACTGCCGGGTTGTGTCAGCACCGAAACAATACGATTGCAGCACCCGGTTTCTCATGTCCGAATCCCATTCCGCGGCCTCTCGATACCGAGACCGATAGCGCCCCCGACCCCGAACTTGCTCCACCAACGTCCTTTTCGGACGATCCCTAACCGGAGAGCCTCCCCATCCGGACCCGGAAAATCTCGCGCAGAGGCGCAGAGGCGCCAAGGCGTTTTCGACCTGGTTATGGGAGTGGATAGGGACCATGCGCTGGTCCAGACTTTTGGGGGAGATTCCTGGGTTTCCCGTTTCCTGCAGACCAAGGCAGTTGCAGAAAACGGCTCCGATGTTTCTGCATTCCTCGCCCACCCTATCCCCTCCCTCTCTGACCTCTGCGGCTCTGCGCGAGTCCTCCCCATCCGGACCCGGCTGCCCCGTTGAGGGCGCATCCGGACCCGGCTGCAGCCTGTGGCCGCTCTCAATCCCTATTGCCCGGCCGGGACGAGGAGCGGCCTCAGCGCCTTCTCGAAGGCGCGCGCCTGATACATAAACCCGAGATCGGTCGGGTGAACCCCGTCGACCGTGCCCTCGTCAGAGGGTCCCAACATCCCTTCGGCGGAGAGGAAGTGCAGATCACCGATCCCCTCGGCCAGCAGCTCGGCATAGACCTCACGCAACACCTTGCCCATCCCGGTCGGCACATCCTCCGCCCGAATCCTGCAATCCTCCACCAACAGGATCGGCGTGGTGGGATGAGCAGTGCGCAACCGATGCACAAAGTGAGGAATTCGCTCACGCACTAGGTCGGGCGACATATTCCAGAGCGGATCGAGCACAAAGACCAACGCATCGATCTCGGCCACCAGCTCAACCATCTCCGGCTCGGATTGCCCGTTGCCCGAGAAGCCGAGGTTGATGGTCGGCACATTGAGCGCGCGCCCGAAGATATTGCTCGCCGCCATCCCCGGCCGTGAGGCACACCCGCCCTGGGTGATCGATGTGCCATAGAAAACGACCGACCTGCCGCGCTCTGGCGCCGGTGCCAGGCTGTGCGGACTCTTGACCCCGATCTGTAAGGACCGCGTCTCGTTGTAAAGCGGGAGGAAGAGACAATACTCATCCGCGGTCCCATCCAGGTTGAACTCCGCCTCGTTCTCGTCCGTATGTGGACGGCCGTTCCCAACAAACCGCCACCTGCCAACGGTCTGTGCATAGAGATCAACCCCGCTCACACCCGTGGCCGGCATATGTGGCATAGCCAACGAACCACCGAGCGCCCAGCGTACCTTCAGCGTCGGAGCCGCAGTCACAAAGCGGATGCAGAGTCCGGCACTATCCTTGCTCAACCCCCAAACCCCACCCCGGACCACCCCCTCAGCCTTGGCCGGGAGCCGATCATAGGGCGAATTCGTCTCCGCCCAGCCCCTGCCCTCCAGAGTGAGGTCATACCCCTCCACCCATTGACATTCGCCATCTTGCGCCCGCACAGCCGCGACATGGGCCATCCAAAACGCAGCAGCAATCCAAACAGAAAGACGGGGGATCCACGATGAATTCGATGTCAGCAACACTGGTAGTCTCCTCATTGATCCAACACAAAAGGCCGATCGCACGCACAACCACTCGACCCCACGATTCTCAAGGCCCCCCATCGCCAAGGTCAAGCGGATTTACGCAGCACGACTTCGCGTGCTGCTGCACGTGGGCAGTGCCGCCCACGTGCGAGGTCGGAAGTCCGCTGTGGCTCGGCCAAGGGCAATGTGATTGAGGACGTTTGGCCGCCTGACGGCCGGAGGTTGATCGTTGTGGACTCTGCATTTTCGCAACACGACTTCGCGTGCTGCGGCGCGAGAGGCTTCGGCCCCCGCGCGAGGGTCGGAGATCCGCAGCACCGCTCCGCGGGCTGCTGCACGTGGGCAGTGCCGCCCACGTGCGAGGTCGGAAGTCCGCTGTGGCTCGGCCAAGGGCAATGTGATTGAGGACGTTTGGCCGCCTGACGGCCGGAGGTTGATCGTTGTGGACTCTGCATTTTCGCAACACGACTTCGCGTGCTGCGGCGCGAGAGGCTTCGGCCCCCGCGCGAGGGTCGGAGATCCGCAGCACCGCTCCGCGGGCTGCTGCACGTGGGCAGTGCCGCCCACGTGCGAGGTCGGAGGTACGAGTCCACTCCGTCCACAAAGTCCACTCTGTCCACCCTCCCCTCATCAGCAAGGTAAACGTCCTCAACTACACTGCCATCCTCCACCCACAGCAGACCTCCGACCTCCGACCTCGCCTGATGCCCTCCAGGGGCATCAGGCTTCCGGCCGGGACCCTCCCCGGCCGGAACCTCCGACAGGCCCGCAGAGCCACCGGTCGAGCGACCACCGCCCCGCACCTACGCTCATGAGGAAGAGTGATCCCAGCCACATCGCCCAGTCGGTGCGCATCTCATGCGCCATCGCAAAAAAGCCGTAGCGCGGCAGCTCGCGCAGCTGAAAACCCCAGAAGCCGCTGCCCAAGAGAATCGGGATCTTTGTGCTGAGGATCGCGACGGTCATGATGATGAAGGTCTGCAGGGCGGCCAGACGAGTCATCAGGCCGACCAGGATGAGGATTCCGCTCGCGATCTCAACCGCCCCGACAAAGGGGCCCATCACCTCAGGCATCGGGATCCCGATCTTTACGAAACGCCCCACACCATAGGCGTCGGCATAGAGGAATTTCTGGATCCCCTCCGACAGGAAGACGGCCCCGACCATCAGGCGTACGATCCAATACCAGCGATGCGGCTCCGTCCTCGCGATTCTGCAAATCCAAGGTTGGGTATCGCTCATTGCATATTCCCTCCATTTCAACATGGGCCAAGCGCCCACAACACCAATGCGGTCATGCCCCCCCGCCGGCCCGCTTCACCCCCCCGGCAATTGCGAACCAGACCAGGCCGATGCCGCCGATCACAAGGCCCGCAAGCCAGACCCGCGGCTCCACCCAGAACGCGAGCCCTAGCCACGCGATCAGACCACCGGCAGGGATCCACCTTGGAAAGAGCCGATCCGCCTCCGGAATCCTCAGGGCGGCCAGGTTGGTGATCGCATAGTAGACCAAAACCGTAAATGCACTGAACGACCAGGTCGTCTTGACGCTCCCGATCAGGGTCAGCATGAGGATCACAGCGCCGGTGACGAGCACGGCCGGCCATGGGGTGCGCCCCTGGGCATCGACTCGTGCGAGCAGCACCGGCATATCGCGTCGGCGTCCCATGGCGAGATAGACACGGGAGAGCCCGAGCACCAGGTTGAGCAGGACTCCCAACATGGCTGTGGCGGCGCCGATCGCAACAATCGCAGGCAGGAAGGGCACCCCAAATTCCTGGGCCGCGACCTCGAGCGGCGCCGCCCTACCCTCCGTCGCCTGTGCGAGGAACTCCGCTCCCACCGCACGCACGCCCGCCCATGAGACCAAAATGTAGAGCAACGCGGAGACCGACAGAGTCGCGATGATCGCCCGTGGGATGGTCCGTCTCGGATCGCGGACCTCCTCCGCCATCGTGGCGATCCGCCCATAACCGGCGTAGGCCACAAACATCAACGCAGAGGCGTGCAGGAGCGCCGCGGGCGTCACACGGACCGCTGAGAGCGTCTCCCCATGCGCGGCGCCGGACCCGGCCCAGCCATACCGGAAACCGGCCGCGGTGAAGCAGACCAGTGCGAATAGGGTGAATCCGACGACCACACTGTTCATGTGGTTGGAGCGTCGCGCTCCGGCAAGGACGACGATCGTCACCAGGATGACGACGGCAACGGCCACCCAGACGATGGCACCGCGCGAATACCCGAGAAACGCGAGGAGATACCCGGCGAACCCGAGCGCGGCCGTCGCGGCCGATGCCGACTTGGCCACGACGAACATCCAACCCGCCATAAATCCGAAGATGGGGTGAAGAAAGTGGTACCCGTATTCATAGGTCCCTCCACTCACTGGATGCGCCGCGGCAAGCTGCGCGGATGACAGCGCGTTCAGGGTCGCCACCATGGCCGCGATCACGATCGCCACAACGACAAACCCGCCGGCGATCCCGGCCGCTAACCCGATGCTGACAAAGATGCCGGTCCCCAGAATCGAGCCGAGGCCCAGCAGTACAGCATCCAGTACACCGAGATCCCGTTTGAGCGTGTTGGTCACCATCGTAGAAATCGCCCCTCCCCTTCCCTTCGAGCACGCCATGCCCCGCACCAAATATCCCAGCAGCATAGCAAAAAACGCCGCGGCACGCCACTGACGCGGCACAGGGGCTTCGGCCCCCGCGCGAGGGTCGGAGGTCAGAGCTCATCGCGTTTGTCCACTCTGTCCACTCTGTCCACAAAGTCCACTCTGTCCACCCTCCCCTCATCAGCAAGCCAAACGTCCGCTGGCCTATTGCCACTCCCCACCCACAGCGGACCTCCGACCTCCTGCCTGAGGCCCTCGCCTCAGGCTTTCGGCCCCC
>CALLYA010000316.1 GCA_937875495.1 uncultured Verrucomicrobiota bacterium | reverse complement strand
ATGCAGATGGCCTCTCGCCGCCACTCGGCCAGGCCCAGGAGGAATCCCATGCCGAGGCGTTTCATGCCGGCGTTGGCGCCGCGCTGGAGGGTTTCGAGGCGGTAGTTGAAGTTGCGTTTGTAGCCCTTGGGATGCATCTCGGCGTAGGTCGGTCGGTGATAGGTCTCCTGGTAGAGGATGAGGCCTTCGCAGCCTGCCTGAACGATCCGGGCGTAGTCGGGCTCGTCGAACGGTGCGACTTCGATGGAGATGCTGGCGACCTTATCGCGCAGGCGGTCGATGCACTCGACGATGTAGTCGGTGGGCACGTGTCTGGGGTGTTCGCCGCTGACCAGTAGGATGTGCTGGAATCCTTCCGCGATCAGGTGATCGGCCTCGCGCTCGACGCGATCGACGGTGAGTGTGATGCGCGGGATCTGGTTGATCGCGCTGAAGCCGCAGTATTTGCAGACATTGACGCACTCATTGGAGAGGTAGATCGGGGCGTAGAGCTGGATGACGCGGCCGAACCGTTTGAGCGAGAGCAGGTGGGCGCGCTGGGCCATCTCCTCGAGGAGCGTGGCGGCTGCGGGGGAGAAGAGGGCTGCGGCCTGTTCCAGCGAGGCCTTGGGCCCGAGGGCGATGGCCTGGCGGACCTCGTTCGGCGTGCTGTCATCCAGTCGTTCGCGGATGTCATCGATCGGCAGGCGATCCAGGACGTCGACAAAGGGATGGTTCATGATTGTGCCCCCTGGAGGAAGGCGGTGAGGGGAGTGGTGGCGACCGCTTCGAATCGAACCGGCGACATGCCGGAGAGGAACGCGGTGCGACCGGCCTGGACGGCCTGCTGAAAGGCCTTGGCCATGGCGCTCGGATTGCCGGACGCGGCGATCGCGGTATTGACGAGGACGGCGTCGGCACCGATCTCCATCGCCTCGGCGGCCTGGGAGGGCGCGCCGATACCGGCGTCGACGACGACCGGGACCGTGGCCTGCTCGATGATGATCTCGATATTAGCACGGGTTTGGAGTCCGCGACTGCTCCCGATCGGCGACGCGAGCGGCATGACGGTGGCGGTGCCGACCTCTTCGAGGCGCTTGGCGAGGACCGGGTCCGCGTTGATATAGGGGAGGACGGTGAAGCCTTCCTTGACCAGGATCTCGGCGGCCTTGAGGGTCTCGATGGGATCTGGCAGGAGGTAGCGCGGGTCGGGATGGATCTCGAGTTTGACCCATGCCGGAAGTCCGGCTGAGCGTGCGAGCCGTGCGATGCGCACGGCCTCTTCGGCGCTGGCGGCGCCGGCGGTATTGGGAAGGAGGAGGACTTTTGTGTTGTCGATGGCGGCGAGGAGGTCTTCCTCGGGGTGGTCGAAATCGACGCGCTTGAGCGCAACGGTCACGATCTCCGTGCCGGATGCTTCGATGGCGGCGGCCATCTGAGCGTTGGAGGAAAACTTGCCTGTGCCCAGGATCAAGCGCGAGGAGAAAACACGATCACCGATCTTCAATGTATCATTCATGAATCTATGCCCCTTAGGCTGGCTTTATTGCAACAGCGACGGGCGTAATGCAAACGGCGGCGATGTAGGTCAGGACCGGATGATCGGGCTGATCGACGGTGTGCGTTTGGTGAGAATTGCGTTGAGGCTACCGGACTTGAGACCGGTGAGGTCGAGGCAGACGAAGAGGTAGCCGATCGCCTTGAGTCGGTCTGTGATTTTTTCACGCATCGTCGTTTCGGCGAGGAGGTGGATCTCCTCGGCGGGTACTTCGATCCGGGCCAGGTGTCCGTGGTGTCGGACCCGCAGCTTACGGAACCCGAGTTGGAAGAGGAAGTCCTCCGCCTTCTCGACCATGAGCAGGCCTTCGGGGGTGATGCGTTCGCCGTAGGGGAAGCGTGAGGAGAGGCAAGGCGCGGCTGGTTTCTCCCAGGTCGGCAAGCCGAGCCGGCGGGAGAGCTGCCGGATTTCGTCCTTGGTGAGCTCTGCCTCGCGGAGGGGTGCGCGGACCTCATGCTCGCGGGCTGCCTGAGCCCCGGGCCGGTGGTCCATGCGATCGTCGGCGTTTTCGCCGAAGGCGAGCACGGGGATGCTGGAGTCGGCTGCGTAGACCTCCATTCGGGAGAACATCTCGCTCTTACAGAAGTAACAGCGATTCCCGTCATTACTGAGGTAATCCGGGTTTTCCATCTCTCGTGTCTGGATCACGACCGGCTCGATCCCGATATATTCGCGCGCGATCATCAAGGCCTGTTCGAGCTCGCGTCGCGGCAGGCTGGGGCTATCTGCGATGGCGGCCTGGACGCGCTCGCCCAGGACGTCATACGCGACCTTCAGCAAGAAAGCGCTGTCGGCCCCGCCGGAGTAAGCCACGAGCATGGCTGGAAAGCCCTGGATGATCTCGCGGAGTCTCTCGTATTTCTGATGAAGCTCCTGCATGATCGCCAATATAGACCAGGCCGTGGATGGTGACCACCCCCCTGGGCTTTATTGGATGGAGGCGACGCCTTTGGGGATGGGATTTAGCCACAGAGGGCACAGAGGGCACAGAGAGATTCTTTCTTTTGCCATCGACGAGGCGGCCTGCACTTCAGCCGCGTTACTTTCAGATGGGAAGGGCTTGCTCCTCTGTGGCAGGAATTATCTCACCAGAGGCTGTCCCCAAAGGTAGTGGCGTAGTAAGATCGGGGACAGGGGGGGATTGGGGGAAACCCGATTTCGATTTCAGACAATGATTGGACGGATTGGCGAGCATTGCCTGGAGGCGACGATGGATCGAGGGCGCATTTTCGGATGAACGCTTGTTTGAGCAGCGGCCTAGGGCTGCTGGGGGGGGATGAGACTTGGACTTTTGGATGAGAGGGGTGGTCCTTTTCCTTTGGCTGGGTTGGGTGCCTGGCGTGTTGGGTCATGTGTGGGCCAGTGGGCTTCAGGCGGACCGCTATCGGATTCGGGCGGGGGAGACGGTACGGGTGGTTTTTTTGTTGAACGAGCCGGCGGATACGGGTGTGGGTGTGGATGTGGTGGATGCGGCCGGTGTAGTGGTTCACTCGGCATCGCTCGGCGCGCGCACGGCCGGGTGGCACGCGTTTTATTGGGACGGCCGTGACGACGCCGGGGAGGCGGTCGGTGCGGGGGCGTACCGTGTGCGGGTGACGGCTGCCGATGATGGGCATTGGGCAGAGGCCCAGCTTTACGATGGGATCGACAACGACGGTGACGGGCTGGTGGACGAGGGCTGGGCGTTGATCAGCCAGACCAATCTGCCGTCGGCGCACTTCCGGTTATGCCGCGGGCTGGACATCAATCGGAATCCGGAGAGTCCGTTTTTCGGCAGGGTCTATGTGGCCGAGTCGGCGGGCGGGACGACGATTTGGGGGCGGACGACGACTCGGGGCGTGTACATTTTGAACGCGAACCTGTCGGCGGTGAGCGGGCAGGGTGCTCAGGGGCGGACGGGCGGGGTCGACTGGCCGGCCGACTCGAATGCGAGTCCGGGCAAGCTGCGGGTGGGACCGGACGACCGGGTCTATGTGGCGGACTGGTCGGACGGGCATTCAGGGGTGTGGGTAGGGGATCCAGATTTCATCCATGCGCATCCGCTGCTTTCGAATGCGAATCGGCGTGAGCATGGGCTCACGGTGAATCATGGGAGTGTGAGTGCGATCTGGGTGGAGTCGGCTGTGGCGGGCGACCTGGATACGGGGGTGGTGCTCTACTCGGTGGATGAGGATTGGCCGACCGGCGTGGACGGTCCTGCCAACCTCCACCGCGGCAGCATTTTGCGGTATGACGTCGGGCATCGGTACGAGTATGCGGGGCTGCCGGCGGTGGTTTACGATGACAGCCAGGCGGCGGGGGCGGTCGCGCCGATTGGGCGGATTGTGAACTCGAACAATCAGCTCGAGCGCGATGCGCAGGGCAACTGGTACCTGTCGCAGTACCGGTTTGGGACCGGGGATGCGTATCCGAGCCTACTGAAGATCTCGCCGGATGGCGGGACGGTCCTTTTTGACAGCGTCCGCGATCTGCGTGGCGATCCCGCTTCGGGCTTCCTGCACGATCCGTTCGGCTTCACCTCGGACCTGCTCGCCCTGGACGAGGCACGTGGGCGATTGGTGGCGAGCGGGTATTACAGTGTACCGGGCGATTCGGATACGGGGTATCTGACGTTCATCGATCCGGAGGAAATGTCGCCGGCCACGATCGAGGAGGTTTGGTGGCAGCACAGCCCGTACCTCGAGGTTCCCCTTGGCGATCGTACGCCGAGCTACAAGGCGGGGGTGTTTGATCCTGCGGGGAACCTGATCCTGGCGAACACCGATCTCGGGCGAGCGGGTGACGGGTCATGGCTGCTTGGGTATGACCGGCTGGAGGTGTGGTCGCCGCCGGACGGTGCGAACCAGTTCACGACGCAGAGTTGGTTCACGATTCGGGTGACCGACCGTGTTGGGCCGGAGGCGCCTGTGATGGAGTCGGTGGCGGCGGCTGCGGGGGGGCTGCGTGTGACCTGGGTGGGCGGTGTGGGGGACGACCACACGCTGGAGTACTCGCCTGATCGGGGCGGGGCGTGGGCGGTGGTGCGCAGGCTGCCGGTGGCGGAGGCGCGCAATTCGGTGGTGGTGCCGGTGCCGCCCTGCGGTGGGTTTTTGAGGGTGGTGGCGCGGTGATGGGGGAGCGCCACAGAGGGCAGAGAGTTTTTAGCCACAGAGGGCACAGAGTTCTTAGCCACAGAGGGCACAGAGGGCACAGAGAGTTTTGAGTGGTGTTCAGAGGGCCAGGTGCCAAACAGCACAGGGATCGAGGAAATCGAGGGAATCGAGTAAATCGAGGGAATCGAGAGAATCGATTTCGATCCCGATTTCGATTTCGATTTCGATTTCGACACGGATCGAACGGAGAGGGAGGGAGTGGGTGATGGAGCCGGTACGGATTGCGATTGTCGGGGCGGGGAATCGTGGGCGTGGGTATTCGGATTACTGTCTTCAGCACCCGGAGGCGGGGCGGGTGGTTGCGGTTGCGGAGCCGCGTGCGGAGTTCCGGGAGCGGATTGTTCGCGACTGGGACCTGTCGGAGTCGCGGGTTTTCTCTGACTGGGCGGGGTTGGCGGAGGAGTCGTGTCTGGCTGATGCGGTGATCATTGCGACGCCGGACGGGATGCATGTGGCCCCGGGGCTCGCCTTTTCGGACCTGGGCTATGCGGTGTTGATGGAGAAACCGGTCAGCTCTGATTTTGACGAGTGTCGCGAGCTGGTCGCGACGATGGAGCGCAACGGGACGATCTTTGCGGTCTGCCACGTGCTGCGCTACACGCCTTACACCCGGCTGCTGAAGCGGGTCTTGGACGAGGAGCGATGGATCGGGCGGGTGATTGGGATCCAGCACTTGGAACCGGTAGGCTTCTGGCATCAGGCGCACTCGTTTGTCCGCGGGAACTGGCGCAACACAGCGATGTCGAGTCCGATGTTATTGGGCAAATCGTGTCATGACCTGGACTGGTTGAGCTATTTGGTGGGGAGTCGGTGTGAGGCGGTCACATCTTTTGGTGAGCTCTTGCATTTCCGACCGGAGAACGCGCCGGCCGGGGCGGCGGATCGCTGTGTGGATTGTGCGGTGGAGCGTGATTGCCCCTATTCGGCGATTCGGATCTATGTGGATCGGGTGCGATCGGGGGAGACGGGCTGGCCGGTGAACGTCCTGGTGGAGGCGCCGGACGAGGCGTCGGTATGGGCGGCGATCCGGACGGGCCCGTATGGTCGGTGTGTGTATGCGTGTGACAACGACGTGGTCGACCACCAGGTGGTCAGCCTCCGGTTTACGAGCGGTGCGACGGCGACCTTCACGATGTCGGGCTTCACGGAGATGCGCCCGCGGGAGACACGGATTTTTGGTACAGCGGGTGAAGGCTGGTGTGATGGGCGGCGGGTGGAGGTCTATTCGTTTCAGACGGGGGTGCGGAGCGTGCTGGAGGTGGAGGCGCATGACGGCGCGATCTCGAGCGGGCATGGCGGTGGGGATGCGGGTGTGATGGCGGCCTTTCTCGATGCGGTTCGGAGGGGGGATCCGTCGGGGCTGCTTTCGGGCGGGCGTGCGACCTTGGAATCGCACACGATGGTGTATGCGGCGGAGCGTGCGCGCTTGGAGGACCGGGTGGTACGGCTGGCGGAGTTCCCCGGGATGCGCTGAGGGGGCGGAGGCGCGGAGGGGGGAGATTCTCGCGCAGAGGCGCAGAGGCGCAGAGGGGGGGATAGGGGATTGGGATTGGGATTGGAGGGAATCCCGAGCCCGATTTCGATTTCGATTTCGATTTCGATGGATCGGCAACGATTGCCTGGGGGCGACGCTTGAAGGCGCGCGGGTTTAGGCTCAGGTGAAATCGGTGGGTATGCGATTCAGGGCGGAGTGGAGGCGTTGGATCAGCACCTGAAGGGTCTGGGGGTGTTCGCCGAGGGGTGGGAGCAGGGTGGTGGTGATGTGGGGGTGGCCTGCACGGACCTTTTGGAGGACGAAGGGGATGAAGCGGTTGGTGTAGGTGCCGGCGGCGAGGAAGAGCGGGACGAGCACGAAATCGGAGATCCCGCTCCGGGCGAGGCGGGTCATATGCCGGAAGAGCAGGTTGGGGAATTCGAACTTGAGCACGGTGTCTTCGTAGACCTCGGTGTGCGGCTGGAGGCGTGCCTGTAGTTCGGTCATGAACGGGTGACGCCCCTGTGCATGGTCGGCATGACGGTTACCGTGGGCGATGGAGAGGACCGCGGTGGTCTTGGGGTTGGGGGCATGGGCGAGGTGTTGCAGGACGGTCTCTGCCACGGCGGGTGCGAGGGCGGCATCGGCGAGGAGTGGTGGTGCGAGGAGGAAGGTGCGATTGGGGTAACGCTCGCGCAGGTCCTTGATGATGGCGGGGTTATCCTCGCTCATGTGCTTTCCGGGGAAGAGAAAGAACGGCAACGCGACGACGACGTCGGCCTGGTAGTCTTCGACGGCCTCCTGGAGTTTATTGGGGAGCCAGTGCCAGCCTTCGAACGGCTCCATGGAGGCGCGCAGCAGGGGCGTGCGGGTGTCGGCCAGGGCCGCACTCAGTTTGTGAAAGGTGTCGGAGGTCAGCTTGCGTGGACCGGCCTCGCGGCTGCCGTGATCGAAGAGGACGACGGCGATTGTGGGTGTGTTCGGCATGGGTCGGGTCTTGTGTGGGAAGAATGGGTCTTCAATGTCCACACGATTGGATCCGGAATTCAACCCGGGTGGGGGAGGAGGCGCGGAGGGGGCGGAGGCGCGGAGGG
>CALLYA010000315.1 GCA_937875495.1 uncultured Verrucomicrobiota bacterium | reverse complement strand
TCCCACGGCGGAACCCCGACTGGGCCGGCGCAGTTTTTCCTCGGAATGGGGATTGACTGCAAGGGACGCACGGGGTTTTATAGTGGGCGAGCGGCATAAATTTCGACTTTGATCGGTGGTTTTATGGCAAAACTGGTAGGCCTTTCAGAGCAGTGGAAGGGACAGGAGTATCCCCTGTTCGAGGGTGGGACCTCTGTCGGACGGGTGGAAGGGAATGATTTGGTCTTTGTCGACCCGACCGTCTCCAGTCGGCATGCCAAGCTTTTCTTCGAAGATGGGCGCTGGCGTTTGGAGGATTTAGGCTCCACCAACGGGACCACGGTCAACGGCGAACCCGTCCAGATAGTGGATCTTCAAGAGGGTGACGAGGTCATCTTTGGCGGGGTACAGTTTCGGCTGGCCCTGGAGAATGCAGAGGGGTTCGACGACCTGGATGAACCGGTTGCGAAGCAGAAGCCGAAGCCGCCTGCTCCGACGCCTGCGCGCACTGGGGAGACCGCGGTGATCTCCGGTATCGATTTGAGTGCGGACGCAGACGGAGGACCACCGGAGTCGTTCGAGTCGATCTCGCCCTTTGCATCGAAGAATCGATCTGGAATGAATCTCTGGGGAGTGGTGTTGGGAATTCTCGGAATTTTGGCCCTGGCGATTGTCGGCTACGTCCTGTACCGGCTGCTGGGTAATGCGCCCCAGTGAATCGGTAGAATACTCCGAGGCGCGTGGGGAAGAGAGGTTGTCGGTTGGTTGTGAGCTCGCTTCCCCTGCTGCTCAGTGGGCCAGACCGGGACGGTCTGGTTACCCGCTGGGCTGGTAGGGTTGCTGTGGACGATTGCTCGCGACAATTGCAGGCTGGACCGCGCTTTCCATCGATACCGATACCGACCCCAATGCAGACACTGATCGGACTGATCGGACTGATCGGCGGCCATTGCCTGAAGGATCGCGTCCTTTCGGACGGGCTTCGGCCAGGTCGAGAACGCCACCGCGACCGTTGTGGGAGGCTCTCTGGATTCGGATGGGGAGGTTGGGTTGGGAAAGCGGCGACCCTACATTCCCGCTGCGATCGGGGCTAGGTAGTAGAGGCTGCCGGGCTGGAGTTTGCCCGTGAAATCCCATTCGTTGGGCAAGGAGATGGAGAGGCCGTTTTGGCCGAGTTCTTCAGCGACGCCGAGGAATTGGCGCAGGGGGTTGCGGACCGGTGAGAGCTTGATCCAGGCGAGATCCTCGTTGATGAGGTGGTCGCCGAGCCAATCGAGACCGGTTTGGATGGTACCCAGTTCGTCTACGAGTTGGTGTTCGAGGGCGGCTGTGCCGGAGATCACGCGACCGTCCAGGACATTGGCGGCCTCGAGATCCGAGCGCTGGAGGTTACGCCCGGCAAGGACCACTTCGACGAAGCGTTGGAACGACTCATCGATCAGGTGTTGCACCAGGGCGCGCTCCTCCTCGCTGACGGTGCGCCAAGGGCTTCCAAGGTCTTTGTTGCTGCCGGACTTGAAGACTTCAGCCTGAACGCCTGCCTTATCCATCAGGCCGGTTGCATTGAAGGTGGTCATGATGACACCGATGGAGCCGGTGGTGGTCAATGGGTGGGCGATGATGTGGCTGCACGCGGCGGCGATATAGTAGCCGCCGGAGGCGGCGACGCTTGCCATGACGGCCACGACCGGCTTGCCGGTCTCGTCACGGAATTCGCGGATCAGGTTATGGATCACGTCGGCCGCGGTGACCTCACCGCCTGGGCTGTTGATGTAGAGCAGGACGCCCTTGATAGAGGCCTCCTGAGCGGCGATCGCCAACTGGGCTTCGATGCGGGACGCCGGGTCTTCCATGTTGCCTGTGCGAAGGCTGCCGTGAATGATACCGCCGACGGGGATGACGAGGACGGCATCAGAGTCCTCTCCGCCACCCAGGTATTTCACGGAGAATTCGATGCCGTATTGTTGGAAAGAGAGCTTTTCCAGACGGCTGGAGGCAAGGATTGCGCTGCCGGCGAAGATGCCGAGATTCATCAGCATGCTGACCCCCAGGGCCGCGACCAGCAGGGTGACGGCGAGGATCCAGCCGAACCTCCGCGGTTTGGCGGTGTGAATATGGATATGGGGCGGTGCGGGTGTGGGGCTGGGCTGGGGCTGGATGGTGTCGTTCATGTGGGTCCTGGATTGGGTATGGTTCCGTTTCAAGGCGAGACGAACCTTGGGTGGCTTGGGTGGTGTGGTGCCTGAGACATGCAGTGGGAAACTCCCGATGCCGCGACGGGCCGTGCGTTGTCTGACGGATTGTGTCTGCCGGGTGCCACTGTTTTCCATGATGCACCGAAGCGCGTGCCGAGACAAGCGCGTCTTAATGTCCCGCACGGCGACATAATGTCCCACCCAGGGTGGGCAGGGGTGCCAACAGTGTCTCAGGTTGACCGGTCGTGGTTCGGGGGGTGGGCTGAGCAAGGCAATGCTCGAGCTGGTCATGGGCGCGGCTCCCAGTGTGGAGCGCAGTTTTTTTTCACCATTTTTAACAGCCTGGCATGCTAGTTGCTACGTGGGGTGAAAATCCATACGGAGTGGGCGTGACAAGGAGGGCTGCTTCGGTTGGGTGAGGGGAGCCGGTCAAAGGGGCTGGTCCGAAGAAGGGGGCTTGCGCCCGGAATTTTGGCGTTCCCGAAGGAGGGATAACGATGGCGAAAGTACTTGGAATCGATTTAGGGACGACCAACTCCTGCATGGCGGTTATGGAGGGCGGGGAGCCTACGGTCATATCGAACGTGGAGGGCACGCGCACGACACCGTCGGTGGTTGCCTTTGCGAAGAACGGTGAGCGATTGGTCGGGCTGCCGGCGAAGCGCCAGGCGGTGACGAACCCGACGAACACGGTTTTCTCGGTGAAGCGTTTCATGGGCCGTCGGCACGGAGAGATCAGCCATGAGCTGACCCTGGTGCCGTACACGATCTCGGCTGCTGCGAATGGCGATGCGCTCATCAATGCGGGGGGGAAGACCTATTCTCCGCCTGAGATCAGCTCGATGATTCTGCAGAAATTGAAGGCGGACGCCGAGGACAAGCTTGGTGAGAAGATCACGGAAGCGGTGATCACGGTTCCGGCCTATTTCAATGACAGTCAGCGGCAGGCCACGAAGGATGCGGGCCGGATTGCCGGATTGAATGTCCTGCGGATCATCAATGAGCCGACGGCTGCTGCCTTGGCGTATGGTCTGGACAAGAAGAAGGACGAAAAGATTGCGGTTTACGACCTGGGTGGCGGTACGTTTGACATCTCGATCCTGGAGATTGGGGACGGGGTGTTTGAGGTACGTGCGACCAATGGTGACACGCACTTGGGCGGAGACGACCTAGACCAGACGATCATTGATTGGTTGGCCAACGAGTTTCAGCGCGAGCAGGGGATTGATCTGCGCAAGGATGCGATGGCGCTGCAGCGGTTGAAGGAGGGTGCGGAGAAGGCGAAGTGTGAGCTTTCGAGTTCCCAGGCGACGGAGATCAACCTACCGTTCATCACGGCGGATGCGAACGGGCCGAAGCATCTGAACGTCAGTTTGACGCGTGCGAAGTTGGAGCAGCTGGTGGACGGGCTGATTGAGCGTACGCGCGGACCTGTGCTCAACTGTTTGAAGGATGCGGGACTCCAGCCGAAGGACATCGATGAGGTGATCCTGGTGGGTGGCCAGACGCGGATGCCGAAGGTCCAGGAATTTGTGAAGAGTCTGTTTGGCAAGGACCCGCACAAGGGCGTGAATCCTGACGAGGTCGTTGCGATTGGTGCAGCGATTCAGGGCGGCGTTCTAAAAGGCGAGGTGAAGGATGTCCTTCTCCTGGATGTGACGCCGTTGTCGCTTGGGATTGAGACGCTTGGCGGGGTCTTCACCAAGCTGATCGAGCGCAACACGACGATTCCGACCCGCAAGAGTGAGATCTTCAGTACGGCCAGTGACAACCAGCCACAAGTAGAGATTCACGTTTTGCAGGGTGAGCGTCAGATGGCGGGGGACAACAAGACGATCGGGCGTTTCATCCTGGACGGGATTCCGCCGGCACCGCGGGGTGTTCCCCAGGTGGAAGTGACCTTTGACATTGACGCCAACGGCATCTTGCAT
>CALLYA010000314.1 GCA_937875495.1 uncultured Verrucomicrobiota bacterium | reverse complement strand
TCTGTGGCTAATCCCGTCCCCAAACGCACGCTCCATCATGCGTCGCCTCCAGGCATGGGTTGCCGATCAGTCCGATCATTGTCTGAATCGGTGTCGGGGTCGGTATCGACCCGTTCGGACGGTTTCTATCGGGCCGCCAAAATTCAGCGCTTCGCCTCCTGAATCATCGCCGCCGAAGATCCCCCCATCAAGGCCCATTGAATCCGCCCCGCAGCGCCGGCATCCCACCCCTTGATGCGCAAGGCAATTTGCCCGTCTGCATCCATGACATAGGTCTCCGGCACCATCTCCACCCCCAGGCGCCCCGCAAGCACGGCGTCAAAGTCGAGCAGAATCGGCATCGTTAACCCCAAGTCGTTCGCCCAGGAACGGAGGGCTTGGTGGTTCTGGGGATCCACACAGACGGCAATCACCGTCGTCGCGCCATCCTGAACCAGAGGAGCGGATCGGTCGGAAAGCGCCGTGAGCCCCGGCTTGCAAGGCAGACAGATGGTCGAAAAGAAGGAGAGCACGATGCCACGCCCACGGAAGTCGTCCAACGAAAGACGGCCATGATTCAGGGTCTCCCAGGAACGGCCGGAAATCCCCAGCGACTCGGAGCGGTGAAGCCCCCAAAACAGGGCAGCTGCCGCAACCAAAACCACCAGCAGAACGATTCCGCTCCCACGCTGTTTGGCATTCATGGCTTCCTCCACAGACCTCTTTCATTGTGACGGCCGACTCATTGGGAAGGGCCCATTCCGATAATTCACCCCCCCCACTGACCCCGACGACCCTCGCGTGTGAACGCACGGAATCAAGCAGCATTCCCGCCGCCACCCCTCGCAAAATCGAGACCTCAACACGCGTATCACCCTTATCCACAGCACCTTAGGCGGACCACTAGACCGCGCGAACAGTTTGTGATTTTTTTCACTATCCCGGGACGTTGATTTGAATTTTGCACCCGCTCTGCGGCATCATAGGCCGATGCATCAATCCGTCATACCATCCCCAACCGATGCCGTCCCCGCGAACCATGGCTAATCCCCCCTTCCCACGCGAAACCCTCAAGGCCAAGAAGACACGGGCCCTCGAGATCTGCACACTCCTCGACCAGGACTATCCTCAGGCCGAGTGCGCCCTCCACCACAACACCCCCCTGCAACTGCTCATCGCGACCATCCTCTCCGCCCAGTGCACCGACCGCCGGGTCAACCTCGTCACTCCCGACCTCTTTCAACGCTTCCCCGACGCACACGCCTTTGCCGAAACCAAGGCCGAGGAACTCGAAGAAGCCATCCGTTCCACCGGCTTCTTTCGGAATAAGGCCAAGAACATCCGAGCCTGCTGCAAGCTGCTCATAGAACGGCACCAGGGCGAGGTGCCGGATTCCATGGAAGCCCTCACCGCCCTCCCCGGCGTCGGACGCAAAACCGCCAACGTCGTGCTCGGTAATGCCTTCGGGTTGAATGTCGGCGTCGTGGTCGATACCCATGTCACACGCCTCAGCCGCAGACTCGCCCTCTCCAAACAGACGGACCCCGTGAAGATCGAACAGGACCTGATGAAACTCATCCCCCAAGAGCGCTGGACCCTGTTCTCACATCAGCTCATCCATCACGGCCGCCAGGTTTGCTCCGCGCGCACGCCTCAATGCAATGCCTGCAACCTGCGCCGACTTTGCCCGGGGAAAATCGGGTAGCCGCTTTCAAAACCTGACCTCTCCATTCCCATCCGGAGAGCCTCGCGCAGAGGCGCGGTGGCGTTTTCGACCTGGCCATAGGGGATGGGTAGGTTCAACGCTGCGGTTCAAACTATTAGGAGAATATTCCTGCTGACCAGGGTCTTTGCAGAAACAGCTCTGACATTTCTGCATTCCTCAAACTTTTCCCAATCTCTGGCCTCTGCGCCTCTGCGCCTCTGCGCGAGTTCTCCCCATCCGGAGCCGCAGTACCTTCAGCTATGCCCCAATGACCTTTTCGGACGGTCTCTAGCCGAACGCCACCGATCAGACCGATCCGCCCTACCGGTGTTCCCGCTTTTGGTTCCCATCGCGATTGAATAGGAATGGGCGTCAGAGAGCAGCAGGAGTTGACAAAAAAATCCGGCGTGATCATGGTGGCTGGATCACGCCGGAACTCCCGGCATTGGACGACAGCATCGTCTGCAACATTGGACGTCACGATGAGCGCTCCGGGGGCACCCATCGCGTGAGTCAACCCGCAACCCTGACAACTTGCGCGGTTGCATATCGTGCTTTATTTCACGAACGTCGCTTCAGGGTAACACCACTTCATCGCCGGTCAAGGCGATTGTGAAAAAAGGCTCGTATTCGCGAGCGTTTTGCGGCAAACGATGGGTGAACCTAGGGACCGGCCGACTCCGTCCATTCCAATCGGATGCCCTGCCCCCCTCCCACCCGCGATCGATTTCCCTAAGACCATCCCCAATGCCTCGATCCGAAATCAATCCCTCTTTTGACAGCTACCTTCAACCATGATACAAGGCTTCGTGAAATTAGTAACGAACCCGTCCGACGAGAGAGGGCTTGCCCTATGACCATCTCCATACCCGGACCTACACTAAGACGCTTGCCCAAGTATTACCGTCGGCTCAAACGTGCATTGGCCGAGGGGACGGCCTTCCTTTCCTCATCCGCACTCGGCGCCGCCGCGGATGTCCCGCCCGAACAGGTTCGAAAGGACCTCTCCTATCTCTCCGAAAAAGGGCGCTCCGGCGTCGGTTACGATGTCAAAGCCCTGGCAGGACACATCGAGGAGTTTCTCGGCCTGGTCAATCATAAGGACGCCATCCTCGTCGGGGCCGGCAACCTGGGACGCGCACTGGCTCTCTTTCCAGGGTTCAAGCCATACGGACTCCAAATCGTGGTGCTCTTCGACAACGATCCCGCAAAAATCGGACAAAAGGTCGGCTCCCTCGAGGTCCTCCCCATCGAAAAAATGGTCTCCCTCGTCCAGCGCATGAAGATCTCCCTCGGTATCATCACCACCCCTCCGGAATCCGCCCAGGAAATCGCCGATGCCATGGTCGAGGCCGGGATCCATGCGATCTGGAACTTTTCACCCCGCCGATTGAACCTGCCCGAAGGCGTCGCCCTCAAAAATGAAGACCTCGCCTCCGAACTGGCCGTCCTCTCACACAAAATCGAACGACTCAAAATCGATTATCAAGTCTCAGGAAGTCAACATGCCTGATAAACCCAGCCTCTTCCTCTGTATGGGCTCCGCATGCCATCAGCTCGGCGTATACGAGGTCCTCCCTCAGGTCCAGGCACTCCTGCTGGAAAACGGCCTCCAGGAGAAAGTCGAACTCAAAGGCGGCTTTTGCATGGGCCCGTGCGAGCAAGGGATTGTCATGAAGTTCGAAGGCAACCTCTTCACCCGTATCAGCCCCTCCAACATTCGAACCAAATTCGAACGGGAGATCCTCCCGGCGCTCAATGCGAAGGTGCTCGGATGACGCAGACCCCATCCCCCGGAAACGCCCTCTGGAAATTGCTCTGGGATTACGACCCCAACGGCCTCGTCGTCGTGGACCTGAACATGCGGATCGTCGTGGTCAATCCCGCCTTCTGCGAGATGTTCCGAATTCCTGCCGAACGCGCAATCGGAATGGATGCCAAACAGCTCCTGGGCGATACCACCGACCTCAAAAATGTCTTCGAAGAGAAATCCCTCATCAAAGGCAATGAACGCTACTTTCCCGAGATCGACCTCTACGTGCGCCGCGTTATCTTCCCGATCGAGGACGAAGAACTCATCGCCTGCATCGTGGTCGATATGTCCCATGAATACCACGCCCGCCAAGAGATCCTCAAAATGAAGCGCGAGGCTATCGAACAGGTCAATCGCGTGGTCGATAAACAGATGCAGGTTGCACAGGAAATCGCCGGCCTCCTCGGTGAAACGACCGCCGAAACCAAGGTCAGCCTGCTGAAACTGCGCAAAACCCTGCAAAAAGAGATCGACTGAACAGCACCCAGCATCCTGCTCTCAGTCCAGTCTTTCCCACTGCCCGCTTCCACGGAGTGATTGGTGAACGTGTTTTTCGATATTCATCACCGCAGCCTCAATAAACATGGCGAGGAGCTCTGCGGTGACCACGTCAAAATCGTGCGGTCGCCCGATAAGATCCGCATTGTCCTGTCCGACGGACTGGGCAGCGGCGTCAAAGCCAACATCCTGGCCACCCTCACCTCTGAAATCATCGCCACCATGCTCCGGGAAGGCATCGCCCTCGAAGACGTCCTGGAAACCATTATCGGCACCCTGCCGATCTGCCAGGTCCGCCAGATCGCCTACGCCACCTTCACCATCATCGAGATCGACCGCAAAAGCCTCGCCTTCACCGTCATGAACTTCGACAACCCGCCGCTCTTCTTCTTCCGGCGGGGCGAGATCGTGAACCTGGAGAAGCGGACCGAACAGATCCTGGGTCGGGATATCGCCATCTGGGACGGAGTCATGGAGCGCGGGGACTTCGTCGCGATGATCTCCGACGGCGTCTGGTACGCCGGCCTGGGACGCACCTACAACTTCGGCTGGGGCTGGGAACAGATCGCCGCCTTTATGAGTCGGCTCCTGCAACAGCCCACCGCGACCGCGCAAACCGTCGTGGACGGTATCATCCGGCAGACCACCCACCTCTACGAAGGCGAACCGGGAGACGACGCAACCCTCGTCGGCCTCTACCTCCGCAGGAGTAAATCCGCCATCGTCTTTACCGGACCTCCCGTCGATAAGGCCCATGACCGTGCCTGCGTCGATCGCGTCATGCAGTTCGAAGGGCGCAAGATCATCTGCGGTGGCACCACAGGCAACCTCGTCGCACGCCAGCTCGGCGCCGAAATCGATACCGTCGTCGATTCAATGCGGAAGGATATCCCTCCCATCGCGGTCTGCCCCGGGGTCGACCTCATGACCGAAGGAATCCTGACCCTCGCGAAGGCAACCGAAATCCTCGCGCGCGCCGACGGCGATCTCAACGCCCTCCCCGAAGATCCCAACGGCGCAGTGCTGCTCGCCCTCGAATTGCTCGTCGCAGACGAGATCCGGTTCCTCGTCGGGCGCCAGATCAACCCCTTCTATCAAAATCCACTCCTGCCCAGCAGCGTCTCCATCCGTGTCAACCTCATCGACAAACTGGCCAACCTCCTCCGCTCTTTCCAAAAAGAGGTCATCATCGAATACTGCTGAAACGGTATTAAATGGTTCCCCCAAAAGTTCGGAGGCAGACCATGGACCCTACCCACCCCCGGAGGCAGGTCGAAAACGCCACCACGTTCCGATTCCGAGGCCGATCGCGACCCCGAGCTTGTTTCGCCATCGACCGTTTCGGTCAATCTTTTGCCGGACAAGGTTTCTGCCGCGATAAATCCATTCTTTCAACCACAGATAAACACAGATTCACACAGATTTTTCCCATTTCCGATCTGTGTCCATCTGTGTCCATCTGTGGTTCAATCTGAAGGACGATATCCCGATCAATCAGATCATTGCCGGTATCGAAATCGAAATCGAAATCGAAATCGGTATCGGGATCGATCCAAACCGCCGTTCGGCAACAAAAACCCGCAGGCAAACGCACTCAATCCCACCATCGCCGTATCCCGCCGTTGCCCCAGCCACATGGGCGATATCTCCTAACCAGGGCTGGACATGCCACAGACCACTGTCCACTATCCATTTCCAATTCCCCACCTCTCCCTCCCCAGCAACAACCACAGAAAGTGCCCAATGTTTGGAATGTCATCCTTCTTCAGTGGCGGACTCAAGGGAATGCTGGAGACCGAGGTCTTCCCATGGGTTCGACGGCACTGGGGCCTCAGCATTGAAGTGCAGGACGCGACGCTTCAGATGTTCAATGGCGCGGTCCAGATCCGCGGCATCACCGTCCGCTGGGCCGATGCCGCCGGATCCCCCCCCATCGTCACCTGTCCTAACGCCACCTTTTCCATCGGTCTCCGGGAGCTGATGGCGGGACGCGGTCTCGCCATCACCGACCTGCGCTCCGAAGAAATCCAGATCGATCTGCAGCCCGACGATTGGAATCGGCTGTTGGAAAAAACCGGCGGGAAAACCCTGCGGTCGGTCCCCCTGGAAGAGGCGATGGACCGGATCACCGGCCTGGGCAAGGAGCTGCGACTCGACCGGGCGACCCTCCCCATCAGGCTGCATACTGCAAGCGGACAGGGGCAACAGGCGGCGTGGACCGGAACCCTGGAGCTCGATCAATGGCGCCTCGCCGATGGCCGGAATGGCGCCTTCAGCATCCGCGCCGCCGAAACATGCGGCGGCCGATTCGACCTCTCCGGAACGCTCAGGGACGGCGCTACCGGCGATTGGGATCTGAACCTGGAGTTGAGCGAGACCGAAGGCGCACGTCTCCCACTCCCGCAGCTGGGTTCCCACACCCAAGATTTCCACCTGGACGCCCATGCAATCCTCCACTGCCGCGGCCGCGCTTGGAGCCAAGGCAGCGTGTTGCGCTTTCGAGTGCAAAGCCCACAGGGTGAAACAAGCTTCGAGCGTCCCCTTGAAGGGCCACGGACCCCGCCCCCCTGGGCAGAGGCATGGGAGACCCTGAAGCATGCCCTACGCGCACCCGATTGATCCCAATCCGAACATCAGAAAATTGAACGTCCGCCCGGCTCTGGGGTCTATTGATGGTACTCTTTTCTTGAATTCACCCTCACCGCGCCCAGCGGTCTTCCACCTCGAAAAGCCTTTTTCGACAAGCCTCAGAGGAGAATCCATTCGATGGAACAGGGCATCACCGCACTCAACGAGTATGTGAAACAGGAGAGCGCATTCGCACAAAAAATCCTGCGCCAGGCCGGCAAGGTCATTGTCGGTCAGCACCACCTCCTGGAGCGCCTAATGGTCGGACTCCTGGCCGACGGCCACGTCCTGCTCGAAGGCGTGCCCGGCCTGGCCAAGACACTCGCGGTCAAGACCCTCGCGGGTACGATCCAAGCCCGCTTCCAAAGGATCCAGTTCACGCCCGACCTACTCCCGGCCGACTTGGTCGGAACCCTTGTTTTCGATCCCGCCACCAACCAGTTCCATACGAAAAAGGGTCCGATCTTCGCCAATTTTATCCTGGCCGATGAAATCAATCGCGCCCCCGCAAAAGTCCAGAGCGCCCTCCTGGAGGCCATGCAGGAACGCCAGGTCACCATCGGTGAGACCACCTTCCCCCTCGACCTCCCGTTCCTGGTCCTGGCCACCCAGAACCCGATTGAGCAGGAGGGCACCTACCCCCTGCCGGAAGCGCAGGTGGATCGCTTTATGCTCAAGGTCTGCGTCGGCTACCCCTCCCGCAGCGAGGAACTCCAGATCCTCGACGCCATGGCCAAGACCCAGCCCGACCTGACCGTCGAGCCGGTCGTCTCCCCCGAAGAAGTGCTCCACGCACGCAAGGTCGTCGACCAGATCTACCTTGATGACAAGCTCAAGGAATACATCGTCAACCTGGTCTTGGCCACCCGCGCGCCGGGCGATTTCAATATCCGGATCGAGGGAATGATCCAATACGGCGCGTCACCCCGGGCAACCATCAATCTCGCCCTGGCCGCCAAGGCCTATGCCTTCATCCAAGGCCGCGGGTACGTCACACCCCAGGACGTCAAATCGATCGGACTCGAGGTCCTGCAACACCGCATCGTCCCCTCCTTCGAAGCGGAGGCGGAAGAAAAGACCAGTGCCGACCTGGTCCAGCAGATCTTCGCTGAAGTCGAAGTCCCTTGACCGAACCCCGCTCGCCCCTGACATACGCCGACATTTTTTCTTCCCATGATGAATCGTAAGGACATCCTCAAGCGGGTCCGCCTGATCCAAATCCGCAGCCGGCGCACCGTCAACGATGTCATGGCCGGTCAATACGCATCGGTCTTTCGCGGGCGCGGCATGGAATTCGAAGAGGTGCGCGAATACCAGCCGGGAGATGACGTGCGCACGATCGACTGGAACGTGACCGCACGCACCGGCCGCCCCTTCATCAAGAAATACGTCGAGGAACGCGAGCTCACCGTCCTGTTCGCGGTCGATGTCAGCCCCTCAGGCCTCTTCGGCACCCGGGTTCGACCGAAGCTCGACCTGGCGGCGGAACTGACCGGGGTCCTCGCCTTCTCCGCCATCCACGCCAATGACAAGGTCGGCCTCCTGCTCTTCTCCGACAAGGTCGAACGCTTCGTCCCCCCCGGTAAAGGCCTACGCCACGGACTGCGCATCCTGCTCGATATCGAACAGCAGCTTCAGCGCCCGGCCAAAGCGCGCACGACCGATATCGCCGGCGCCCTTGAGTTCCTGCGGAAAATGCTCCACCGAAAAGCCGTCATCTTTCTCCTCAGCGACTTCCAAGCGCCCGATTTCAAGCGCCAACTCCAGATCGTCAACCGGCGGCATGACCTCACCGCCATCGCCATCGAAGACCCGACGGAGTACGCACTCCCACGCATCGGCCTGGTCGAGGTCCGCGACCTGGAAACGGGGAGGAGCATCCTCGTCGATACCAACGACAACCGAGCCATGGGCGCACTCCAGCGACGCACCTCCTCGGCGGCCGATATGCGCCGACGCATGATGCAATCGGTCGGCGTCGACCTCCTGGAGCTGCGCACCGGAGAGCCGTACCTGCCCGCCCTGTTGAAACTCTTTCGGAAACGGGAGGGCCGACAATGACCCGGTTACGCCCGATCATCCACCTGCGATCCTGGATCGTCCTGATCCTGTGCGCCGGCCTCGCCGGATGCAAACCCAATTCCAGAGGCCCGGACGACAACGGCCGTTCCGCCCCGACCCAATCAGTCTCCATCCCGACCGAGGACGGTCCGATCGAGATCGCCACCTCCGCACAGCCGTCGGAGATCCGCATCGGCGAGGTGTTCTCCTATTCCTTCTCAGTCAAGGCCCCCTCTTCGATCACCCTGATCCCACCCTCGCTTCCTGAGCCAGAAGCGATCGACCCCTTCCTCATTCGCGATTTCACACGCCCGACCATCAAGAAGACACCGACCGGTTCAACGCTGTCCGGCAAGTGGACCCTCGACACATTCAAGATCGGTTCGCTTGAGATCCCCCCGCTTGAGCTCGAGTTCGTCTCCTCACAATCCACCACACAGACCGTTCAAAGCGCTCGGCTGACTATCCAGGTCAAGAGCACCCTCGAAGAGACCGGTGCACTCCCCGATATCGCCGACATCAAGCAACCGGCCCAGCCACCGGCGGGTCCAATCCCCTACTGGCGCTGGCTCGGCCTCACAGCCAGCCTCATCCTCCTGCTCCTCGCAGCCCTCCTGCTCTATCGCAGACTTCGCAAGCACAGCGGCCAACGCCCCGCGGAACCGATCATCCCCCCCCATGAACGCGCCCTCGAGGCCCTGCGGCTGTTGTCGATGGAAACGCCTCAGACTCCGGAGGCGATCGATCGGTTCTACGTGCGACTCAGCGAGATCGTCCGCGTATACGTTGAACAGCGCTTTGGGATTCAAGCGCCGGACCGGACAACCGAGGAGTTCCTCAACGAGCTGGAGCAGACCCACGACCTCTTCCTCCCCCATCAGCGGCAGCTGCTGCGCTCTTTCCTCGGCGAGTGCGACCTCGTGAAGTTCGCACGCTTCCTGCCCGCAACGGCCGACATCCGACACGCGCTCGATCAAGCCATCGCCTTTGTCGAGGGCACCCTTCCTCAGGCACAGCCGCCATCGGTCCAATCGGCAGGAGGTCCGCAGCCATGAAACACCTCGAATTCCACGACCTCTGGGTCCTTGGCCTGCTGATCATTCCACTCGTCTACGCCCTGCGTACCGCTGCGGCCCGACGCCCTGCCCTCTCCTACAGCTCCTTGTTTCACCTGGAAGCCCTACGTCGGAATTGGGTGGTTCGGACCGCATGGGCGCCCAGGCTTCTGACCGCCCTGGGATTGACCCTCTGCATCCTGGGGCTCGCACGCCCACGCGCCGGTAAACAGGAGACTCAGATCCGGACCGAAGGGGTCGATATCGTCCTGGCCGTGGACGTCTCCGGCAGCATGATCGCCCACGACTTCGCCCTCCCCGCCGCGGAGGCTGCCTCCGGAGGCTCCACTTGGCAACGGCTGCGCGAAACCGCCATCACCAGCCGCAATTCCCAAATCGTCGATCGATTGACCGCCGCCAAGGCCGTCATTCGCCAGTTTGTCCAGAAACGCCCGAACGATCGGATCGCCCTCGTCGCTTTCGCCGGACGCGCCTACACCCTTTGCCCACCCACCCTCGATCACGGCTGGCTCCTCAGCATGCTCGAGCGCGCCGAAATCGGCATGATCGAAGACGGGACCGCCATTGGTTCCGCCATCGGCACCAGTGTCAATCGGCTGAGGGAGAGCACCGCGAAGAGCCGGATCGTGGTGCTCCTGACCGACGGCTCCAACAACGTCGGCGAGATCACGCCCGCCGGCGCCGCCCAGGCAGCCAAGGCGCTCGGGATCAAGGTCTACGCCGTCGCGGCAGGCGCACAGGACTACGCGCCCATCCCCGGAACCGACCTCTTCGGCAAGCGCATCTTCCGGCAACAATACTTGCCGATCGATATGGCCACCCTCCAAAGCGTGGCCGAGATCACCGGCGCCAAGGCATACCGCGCCTCCGACACCGAAAACCTCAGTTCGATCTACGACGAGATCGACCAGTTGGAGACCTCTGAGATCGAGATCAAGAAGTACCTCGATTACCACGAACTCTTTACCTACCTGCTCGCCGGCGGACTCCTGCTGCTCGGGCTCGCACAGTGCATGAGCAGGACCCGATGGGAGGTGTTGCCCGCATGAGATTCGGAAACCCTCAAGCCCTGATCTGGCTGCTGACCGTCCTGCCGATGGCCCTGCTCTTTTGGGGATCCGCACGCAGGCGCAGGCGCCGCCTCGACACCCTGGCCGACCGCCACCTGCAGACAGATCTCGCACCCACCTATTCCAGCACGCGCGCAACCCGGAAATCATTTCTTTGGCTCCTCGGCTTCGCCTGTTGCCTCCTCGCCCTGGCACGCCCCCAATGGGGTTTCGATTGGCAAGAGGTCCATCGCAGAGGGATCGATATCCTCATCCTGCTCGATACCTCCAACAGCATGCTCGCCGAAGACGTCAAACCCAACCGCATCACCCGTTCCAAAATGGCGATCGAAGACCTCGTCCGGCAACTGCGCGGAGACCGGCTCGGCCTCGTCGCTTTCGCCGGCTCGGCCTTCCTGCAGTGCCCCATGACCCTCGACTACGACGCCTTTCTCGCCACCACCAAGGCGCTCGATGTCGGATACATCCCCCGCGGCGGTACCAACCTCCAGGCCGCCGTCGAAGAAGGCCTTCGCGCATTCGGAGAGGATGCACCCAACCACAAGGCAATGGTCTTGATCACCGATGGAGAGAACCTGGAGGGCGACCTCGAGGCCGTCATCCAACAGGCCGTGGAACGTAAGATACGGATCTTCGCCGTCGGCATCGGAACCGAAGAGGGCGAGCTGATCCCGATTCGTGACGAAAACGATAGAATCAGCTTCCTGCGCGACCGCGACGGCAACCCCGTTAAAACCCGCCTCAATCCCGAGCCGCTGAAAGAGCTCTGCGCCACCACCGACGGCATGTACGTGCAGGCCGGGTCCACCGATTTCGGACTCCAGGCCATCTACGAAGCCGGCATCGCACCAATGAGTCCGCAGGAACTCGCCAGCCGTATGCAAAAACGCTGGAAAGAGCGCTTCCAGATCCCGCTCGCGCTCGGACTCATCCTGCTGGGACTCGGGATCTTCCTGCCGGAACACCGGCCGCGTCCCCCTCGTCGAACCGCTGGGCTCGCCCCACTGCTCGCGGCAACCCTGTTGTCGGCATCCACCGTATCGGCACAGACCAATCCCGACCCGATCCCACCCCCGCCGCCCTTACGACC
>CALLYA010000313.1 GCA_937875495.1 uncultured Verrucomicrobiota bacterium | reverse complement strand
AGTTCCAGTTTGACAGACCACATGCCTGCGCCTCTGCGCCTCTGCGCGAGTCCTCTCCTCCCCCTCCGCCGCGCTCGGTACCAATGGCCCTTTCGGACCCTCTTTTGCTCAGAGTTTGGCCATCACTCCCAAGGGTGGCACCCCCTTTACACCATTCAAAAGGTCCGCAAGCGTCGTCGACTCCAACACCCCACGCATCGCATCCAAGGCCTCGTTCAGGGTCGCGTGCAGCGCACAGGTCCCACCCGTGTCGGTAGGACAACACCCTACCCCGATGCCGGGTTCAACCGCCTTCACCACGTCCCATAACGTGATGTCACTCGGCAGCCGTTTTAAATAATACCCCCCGCCGGCACCCCGAATGCCATAGATCAAACCCGCCCGATCCAGGAGTCGCATGACCTTTGGTAAGTAACCCGAAGGCACTTGGGTTCGGTCCACAATGCGCGACGTCGGCAAACCTTCCCGCCAATGGGCCGAAAGACATACCATCGCCCGAAGCGCATACTCCGCCGTCTGGGAAATCATAGCCTGCCACCATTTCCCTTAATCTTGAAAAACCGAGTTCCTGAAGCCATCTCCAGAACCGAGATGGTAAACCAGTACACAAGCCGGATCGGCTCGCTTAATACAAAACATCCCACCGCTCAGAGCTGAGAGGCAAGGATAAAATGCACCTAATGACAATGCGGCCCAAAACAAGGCACCTTACGGCAGCAGAAGCTTGACGGCCGCGATTCCGGCGAGGCATAGGACCAGGATATCGAAGACACGCTGCGGAATCCGGTGCAGCAACCACCGCCCCAGCAGCGCCCCCAACACGATCACGGGCACCATGCAGAGATCGAACAGGAGCGACTGCCGCGTGAACATCGGCGTGTCGGGATGGATCAGGCTCAGCAACACATATACCGGCACCTTCGTCAGGTTCAGAAGGAAGAAAAACCAGGCGTTCGTGCCCATGAACGCGTGCTTCTTCATCCCCTTGCCCGCCAGGTACAGGGTCATGACCGGCCCCGCGGCATTCGCAACCGTCGTCGAGAAACCACCGGCGACCCCCGTCCAGGCCAGGCTCCACCACGCCTTAGGCGTGAGCCGATCCTTCATCACCTTCCCTATCAGATGAAGAAGCAACATCACCAACACAATCAAACCGATGAACGGCTTGAAGAGGTCCTTGCCGCCCGCGCCCCCCGCTAACTGGAAATGGTCGGCCGCCCAGAGCGCCCCCGCACCGAGCAAAATCCCCGCCCCCACCCACGGGAACAAGCCCCAAAGCTTATCCCACTGCGCATGCCGACGGTAGTAGGTCACAGCAAAACAATCGGCAATGATCAGCATCGGCAGCACAAACCCGACCGAAGGCTTGCCACCAAAGGCCGCTGCCATCACCGGTACAACCGCAATCCCGAGTCCCGGCACACCGGTCTTGCTCAGCCCAACCAGGATCGCCGCCAGCGCTCCGAGTCCCCATTGCCATAGCTCAATTCCCATGAATTTTATTCGGTCAGGAAAGGGCGGATTGCAAAGGAGAGGTGGGAAGCCCCCCCGGATGAAAGCAGATTTAGGTATATCATGAACACTATCAAGCTCAGCCCTTCGCTTGGTCCAGTTTCCCATCGAAATCGAAATCGAAATCGGTATCGGTATCGAAATCGAAATCGAGCCCCTGGTCCATCCTCAGGCACCTCAGTACAACGCTGGCAAACTAGCACGGGCCCCGTCCGAAAACCCTATTGGGCCACAACGAAGGGTCGCCGGTGCCGCATGGGGAGGACTCCCGCACAGATCGCACAGATCGCACAGGGGTATTGGGAGGGGGAAGGCAGATACTTCGGAGCTGTTTCTGCAACTGCCTTGGTCCCTCAGCAGGGAAATCCCCCTCAAAAAAGTATGGACCAGAGCATTGGAACCTACCCACCCTGAGCCCAGGTCGAAAACGCCACCGCGTCCTCCGCGCCCTCTGCGGGAGGCTCTCCCTATCCGGATGCGAAAGACAGGTTGAGAGAGCGGTCCGCCGCCGCCGTCTGCGGAGCCACACTTGCGCACTGGATCGAATGCCTCCGGATTTTCCTCGCGCCGCGATTGCGAGCTCGGATATAATAATTCGCGGCACATACGAATGACAGAGTGACGGCCTTAGGGAGTACTCTGTCGATGTCTAATCTCAAATTCCACCAACACAGTACGCTCCTCGTACTTGTATGCACAGTCGCACTGCTGATGTCTCAGCCGCGGCCCATGGTGCACGCGGCGCAAGCCCCCGAACCCGGCGCACTCACCATCACCGAGGTCTTGTTCGACCCGCCGAATGACCTACCCGGAGACGCCAATCGGGACGGGGTCCGGCACACCACCCAAGACGAGTTCATCGAGCTCCAGAACACTACGGACGAACCCCTGGATCTCAGCGGTGTCTGGATCACCGACATCGCCGTGGAGCCAGCCGGCGGTAAGGACGCGTTCGAGATTCCAGAAGGTACGATCTTACCGGCAGGTCAGGCCTTGATCCTGTTCGGCGGCGGCACCCCGCCCGGCAACTGCTCGGACGGACAGCCCAACCCACACTTCGGCTTGAGCCAGGTCTGGGTCGGAACCGGACGCATCGGTAACGGCCTCGGCAATACCGAAGACCACATCCGCATCCTGGCCGCGGATCGGTCCACGCTGCTCGCAGAGCTGGCCTACGACGGTTCGCCCGCGAAAGACCAATCGATCACCCTCTCGCCCAACGGCAGCGGACTCTACGTCGAACATAAGGTCTTTGCAGGTGAACACGCGTTCAGTCCGGGGCTGATGCATGACCGTACCCCGTTCAATGGGATCGCAGTCCCCCCCATCTTTGAGACCGCGCCCATCCGTCAGACCGTCCTCTCCGGGTCCACCCTGACCTGCACCGTTCCCGCCTTCGATCCCGAGGGCGAGACGATTCAATTCAGGCTGGATCAGTTGCCGGACGCCGCCACCCTGGAACAGGATGGCGATACCGGTGCCGCCATCTTTTCCTTTGTCACCACCAATGCAGATCAAGGAAAGACCTTCACTGGCGTCCTCATCGCTGCGGATGCCGGCGGATTGGAGAACACGTTGCCGATCGAGATCTTTGTGGCACCCGGCTGGGTCTCCAGTTTCTGTCTCAATGAGGTGCTGTTGGACCCCGGGACCCAGACCGACGCAAACGGAGACGGGATTGTAGACGCCCAGGACGACGAGTTCCTGGAGATCGTCAACTCCGGCACCGCACCTCTCGACCTGTCGGGACTCGACTTGTGGGATAGCCTCCGGCTCCGGCATACCTTTCCGCAGGGCTCCGTTCTGGCACCCGGTCAGGCGATGCTCCTGTTCGGCGGCGGCGATGAGGCCGGGATCAAAGTGCCGGACGGGGTGCTCTTTCAGACAGCTTCCTCAGGTAGTCTCAGCCTGAACAACACCGGCGAAACAGTCATCCTACGCACCGTCGACGGGGCCACGCTGCTGACCCTCAAGCTCGTCAAGGGCAAGGCACAAAAGGGCGAAAGCCTGGTGCGTTCGCCTGAACTCGAGGGCGAATTCACACCCAGCACACAGGTCGCATCGGCCATGGCCTCGCCCGGTTGCCGTTGCGATGGGGTCACCCCATTCTCCGGAGACCTCGCCGGTGGCGGGGATGCGTGGAAGATCCGTCGGATCCGACAGGCGGACCAAAAGATCATCCTGCACGTGGCCCAGGAGGAGTTCACCCCCCTGAAGGTCTTTAGCTGCCCGGATGCCGCGCCCTGGGGTCCGGTTCCTGAAGCCGAGATCGAACGGAGCTTCGATTCGGACCTGCAAACACTCCTGATCAGCCTCCCCCTGACCGAGGCCAGGGCTTGCCTCTACGGTGTCGGCCTGTAGACAATCCGAGCACCCGCCTGCAGTCGCCCGCGCCGGCGTCGGAGCGATCGCAGGCGGGAAATCCGCTGTTGGCCGCTGATGGCAGGGAGAAATATCGGGATCGCTATCGAGCGATTGGACGGTTGTGACGTAGTGGACGTTTTGTTACGAACTTTCCTCGCAGAATCACGTGTTCCATCGATTCCGATACCGATACCGATACCGATACCGATACCGATACCGATTTCGATTTCGATTTCGATTTCGATTTTTAGCCATCTGCGGATCCAACTTCCCGACGATCTTCCGGGCTGAGGACACCGCGCCTTGACCAACCCTCGGACAGTTTCATAAGATGCCTAGGAATGTAGGCAGACGGTGATTCCGACGTGTTAACCAGGGAGATTCAATGAATACCCAGCATCGCATCAGTCGACGTGACGCCATCAAGGCTGTGAGTACCACGGCGGCGGCTATCAGTTTCGTTCCCAGAGAGATCCTCGGCGGTCCGGGCTTCGTTCCGCCGAGTGAGAAGGTCCGCATCGTGGGCGTCGGCGTTGGAGGCATGGGTTCAGGCGATACCCGATACCTGTTTCATGAGGGTGCCGAGATCGTCGCGCTCTGCGATGTCGACGAGCGCGCCCTGGCACGCAATGCTCAGGACTTCCCACAGGCCAAGCCCTACACCGACTATCGCAGGATGTTCGAAGTCGAAAAGGATTTCGACGCAGTCATGGTCGCGACGCCCGATCATAACCACGCGATCATTAGCATCCTGGCCATGAAAATGGGGAAGCATGTCCATTGCCAAAAACCCCTGACCCACTCGGTCTACGAGGCGCGGATGATGCAAACGGTCGCACGCGAAACCGGGGTCGCGACCCAGATGGGCAATCAGGGCCAGGCAAGCGAGGCGGCCCGCCTGATCTGGGAAACCATCGCCTCCGGCGCCATCGGTGATGTGCTCGAAGTCCATGCCGGTTCCAACCGCTTCCCCGCCATCTCACCCCGCGGTGTGCGCCGCCCGGCCGACACTCCGGCCGTCCCCGAAGAACTCGACTGGGATCTCTGGCTCGGGCCGGCGCCCGCAAGGCCGTATCATCCCACATACCACCCCTTCTCATGGCGCGGCTGGTGGGACTTCGGCACCGGCGTGCTGGGCGATATCGGCTGTCACCAGCTCTCCGCCGTCTTTAAGGCCCTGAACCTAGGACATCCGTCCAGGGTCGAAGCCTCCTCGTCCAACAACCAGGCACCGCCCGAGGTCGCCAACGAGACCGCACCCATCTCCTCCGTCACCCGCTGGCACTTCCCCGCCGAAGGCGATCGCGGACCGGTCAAAATCACCTGGTGGGACGGCGGCCTGAAGCCGGAACGTCCCGAAGAACTGGAGCCGGACCGGCCCTTCGCTCAGAACGATTGGCTCTATATCATCGGGACCAAGGGCAAGATGTACGATCACCAGATCATCCCCGAGGCCAAGGCCAAAGAGGTCGGCCCCCCGCCCCGCATCCTCGACCGCTCGCCCGGGCACTACAAGGAGTTCATTGAGGCGTGCAAGGGAGGACCCAAGGCCGGGTCGGACTTCGTCAACCACGCCGCCCACCTTGCCGAGGTCGTGCTCCTGGGCAATATCGCCCTGCGCACCCAGGAATATCTGTACTGGGACGGACCCAACCTGCGCTTCACCAATTCGGAGCGCGCTAACCAGATGATCAATCCACCCTATCGCGAGGGCTGGAGCCTGGCCTGATCCAAACCTCTGCGCGAGGCGCTCCGGTTCCGGATAGGGAGGCCTCGCGCAGAGGCGCTGAGATCGCAGAGGGGAATGCGGAAACGGCGATCCAGGTTTCTCATGTCCGAATCCCATTCGACCCCGACCCGATCTTCCTTCGCCATTGACTGACCTTTTCGGACATCCTCTGG
>CALLYA010000312.1 GCA_937875495.1 uncultured Verrucomicrobiota bacterium | reverse complement strand
GGCGCGGTGACGTTTTCGACCAACCTATCGGGGTGGGTAGGATCCATGCTCTGCAACCTACTTTGGGGGGGTATTTTCAGTGATACCGATTCAGTTGACCAAGGCAGTTGTTGAAAACGGCTCCGATGTAGGTCCCTTTTCCCCCCTCCCAATACACCTCTGCGCCCTCTGCGATCTCTGCGGGAGACCTCCCCATCCAATGGGGTTTTCGGACGGGCTCTCGCTATCTTTCTTTTCGGACCACCCATTGCTGGACGATCAGGTGACGGCAGGCCAGGAATGGGTGATGCAGGAGCATGCGTGGGCCGGAGTAGCGCATGACCTCTCTGATCCTGCTCTTGAACGGCTCCCGGTAGCAGTGAATCCTGCAGTTTTTGCACGCGGGTTTGTTTTCCTTGAACGGGCACTTGGAGAGTCTGAGTGTCGCGTGTTGGAGCAGCTGTGTGCAGTCGGGGCAGAGCTGCGCTCGGGGGCTGGGTGTATGGTGATGACGGCAATAGATCTCGATCATTGCCTCGACGGTTTTGAGCTCGCGTGCAATCGCCTTGGGGCTGAGGTGTGGATCGTGTGGGTGCATGGTCATATTGTATCGCGCGTGGGTGTATACGCACGCAGTTCAACTCGATCCACTCTCATCGCCAGGGCATGTCTGAAAACGGCGCCCGAATTCACGGATGGGGAGGACTCCCGCAGAGAACGCAGAGGGCGCAGAGGTGCATTGGGAGGGGGGGGAATGCGGCTATATCGGAGCAGTTTTCAGCAACTGCCTTGGTCTGCTGAAACGGTATATCTTAAAAATCTCCAAAATGTAGGGGCAGAGCATGGAACCTACCCGCCCCCATAGGCAGGTCGAAAACGCCACCGCGCCCTCTGCGGGAGGCTCTCCGGATCCGGATGGAAAAGCCTGGTTGGGAAAGCGGATAACTTTTCGGACGACTTCTAGATATAGTTCGGTTAGATCTGCGAGGCCGGTGTGGGGCGCAGGACCAGGTTGGTGATATCGGTCACCGTGTCGGCGTAGGCCGGGTCGCCACTCAGGCGCTTCCAATCCGGATGATCGCGGAACTTGTCCCAGCCGGCTTTTTGCGCCTCTGCATCATCGAAGGCGAGCATGTAGGTCAGGTTCGGCAGCTTGGTTCCGACCAAGGCCTGACCAAAGAAGACGGGGTGCATTCCGCACTCGCGAAAGACGGCGAGTTCGCCGCCGGTGTTGAACATTTCAATCTTTTTGAGCGCGCGCTCGGTGTTGTGGCTCTCGTAAATGCGCAGCTGCATCAGTCGCGATTCCGAGCGGGTCGGCACTTCCACTTGCGGCGCCTGGTCGAAGGCGAGGAAGAGTGAGCTTTCGTACCGGACATAGGCGGGGTCGCTCTTGGGTGCGTTGAGCACCTTGGCGGCCTCCGCATCGAGTTCGAGGCCTTCCACGAGCTCTTCGAGCATTCCGGCCAACGTCCCTGCGCCTTTGTGGGGTATCAGGACATAGAGATCGTTGCTGTCCTGATCCATGCCGGGGTTGTCCGCGGCGAGGAGTTTAAAGGTGCCGATGGGAGTGATCCCAATGCGGTTGGCGGCGGGTACGATCGCGGTTTTGAGGACCTGATCGAAGGCCGCCAGCTTGGCCTGATCGGCGAAGTGGTACACCCGCAATTCGATCAGCTGCTTGCGGCGGCCGCGGCCGCCCTGTGCCGCGGATTGTTCGACGGAGGCGAGGCCTAGGCCGAGTCCCACGGCTGCGGAGGTGGTCAAGAACTGACGTCGTTTCATTCAATCACTCCTGATTGTGGTCTGGAAGCGAGGTGGTGGCGGCAACCGACAAGGGTGCGTCATCAGTTGGAGGAGTGTACGGCCGGGCACGATCCCATGGAAGCCATTTTCCGCACTCCCGGGTGCAGCACCCTGCACCCATCCGGAACCGGAGTTCTCGCGCAGAGGCGCAGAGGCGCGGAGGCGTTTTCGATCTGGTTATGGGGGTGGGTAGGGTCCATGGCCTGGTCCAAAGCGTTTTGGGCCCGAGGATGGGGATGGGAACTAGGGCACGAGGGTAGCTTGAGGTCGTCCGAAAAGGTCTATGGCGAAGCAAGATCGGGGTCGGGGTCGCTATCGGTCTCGGTATCGAAAGAACGCGGGATGGGATTCGGACGTGAGAAACCGGGTACCGCAACCCTATTGTTACGGTTCTGACACAACTCGCCAGCGAAGTTTGAGCAGTCCATCAGTGCCAGATGCCAACCAGAGCGGGAATCGATTCCGATCCCGATTCCGATCCCGATTCCGACCCCGACCCCGATTCAGACAATGATCTGACTGAT
>CALLYA010000311.1 GCA_937875495.1 uncultured Verrucomicrobiota bacterium | reverse complement strand
ATGCGTGAAGGCTGGGGAATTCAACCGCCAAGACGCCAAGAGCGCCAAGGGGGGACGGAGAATGGTACGGTGGGACATGACCTGAGCGGCCCAGGTGCCAACCAGGGAAGGGATCCCTATCCCTATCCCGATCCCGATCCCGATTTCGATTTCGATTTCGATTTCGATTTCGATCGCGACAAGGATCGGACTGATCGGCCACCCTTCGTACACGTACACGTACACGTACACGTACTCCTACTCGTACTCGTACTCGCCGTATCATCATGTACGTGAACGTGTACGAGTACCGCTTCGCTGTGTACGTGTAGGTTTCTGGGCCGAACTCGAGCATGCCTTTTCGGACGGGCTCCGCTCCAGCTGGTCCCGTCGACTCTCGCAATTCATACCCAATGGCCGCCCCTATGACGGCCTTCTCCAAACTCGCAATCCCCTTGGCGTCCTTGGCGTCTTGGCGGTTCCTCTTATGGGGCCGGCCCCTGCCCGATGAACTCGATTCCGTCAGCAAGATGCGTGAAGGCTGGGCTATTCAACCGCCAAGACGCCAAGGGGGACGCAGGATGGTACGGTGGGACATGACCTGAGCGGCCCAGGTGCCAATCAGGGCTGGGATCCCGATCCCGATTTCGATTTCGACAAGGATCGGACTGATCGGCAACTATTTCCTGGAGGTGGCGCCTGAAGGAACGTACCTTTTCGGACGCCTCACAGCCATCCACCCTTTGCCTGATCACCAGCGAAAAACCCCCACGGAGACTCCTCCCCGATGCCCTCCAGCCATCACCCCACCGCCATCATCGACCCCAAATCGGAAATCGGCACCAACGTCACAATCGGGCCCTTTGCGATCATCGAGGCCGATACTGTCATCGGTGACGGCTGCTCCATCGGTCCCTACGCCGTCATCGCATCCGGCACCCGCCTCGGAAAGGATAACCAGGTGTTCGCCCGGGCCATGCTCGGGTTCCCTCCCCAGGACATTGCCTGGTCCGGCGGCACCAGCTACCTCCAAATCGGCGATCGCAACATCTTCCGCGAGGGGATCACCCTGCACCGTGGGACCGGTGAAGGATCGCAGACCACCATCGGTAATGACTGCTTTTTCATGGCCATGGCCCACGTCGCACACAACGCCATCATCGGCAACCGGGTCATCCTGACCAATAATGTCATGATCGCAGGGTACGCCAATATTCAGGACTATGTCGTCCTCGGCGGCGGTGCCGCCGTTCACCAGTTCACCAGGGTCGGCCGTATGACCATGATCGGCGGGGGTGCACGCATTCGAACCGATATCCCACCCTTCGTGCTCGCCAGCGAAAACAATACCGTCTTCGGCCTCAACCTCGTCGGACTCCGCCGCAACGGTGTCCCGCGTGAATCGATCCGCGCCCTCAGGCAAGCCCTGAAATGGCTCTATTGCTCCGGCCTCAGCATCCCCGGGGCCCTCGAAAACCTGCGAAACATGCCGGAGCCAACCGCAGAAATCCAAGAGCTCATCACCTTCATTGAGACCAGCAAACGCGGCATCACACGCACCTTCGGTAAGAAGGCAGAAGAATAGGGACGCCGTGATCCTTCAGAGGTCGGATGTGGCTGTCCAGCGTTGTGGCTGTCACGCGGTCGCGGACGGTTTGCCGACAAACAACCAAAGTCGAGCCGATTCCCTCGATTCCCTCGATTCCCTCGATTCCCTCGATTCCCTCGATTCTATCGATTCTATCGATTCTATCGATCCCGATCCCCAGTGATCAGCATCTGCGGCCAAATGCGGATCCAATTTCCCCATTAGCCGCTTCCCTCCTTCGCCTTCAACAATCCCAATTCGCGCATGCTGGCGTAGCCGAGACCGCCATCCAGACTCGGACGCCCAACGATGACGTGATCCAGGATCTCAATTCCCAAGACCCGACCCGCGGAGACCATGCGCCAGGTCACCTCCAGGTCCTCCTGGGACGGCGTCGGATCACCGCTCGGATGGTTGTGCGCCAATAATAAACAACATATCCCCCGACGCACCGCATCCCGAAACACCACCCGGGGATCGACCAAACAGCGGGTCAGGGTCCCACGCGTCACCATCCGATGCATGATCACCCGGTATTGCACATCCAGAAGGAAGATGTGAAACGATTCGAAGTCCGCCGCACCCGCCTCCGCACGCACCAATTCAGCCGCATCCATCGGCCCGCTGATGCGCGGCAGCACCGGACGGTTCGCGTGCAGCGCTCGCCGACCGAGCTCACACGCGGCCGCAATCCGCGAGGCAACATCAGGCGCCACGCCCCCCTCACGCACCAACTCCTCCACCGGCGCTGTCCAGATCCCCGCCAAACCGCCCAACCCCGTCAGGAGTCGCTCCAGTCCGCCCTCGCAGTCCAATCCGTACTCCGTTTCTCCGGCAAGCAGCGACAACAGCTCCGCATCACTCATCCGCTCCAATGCCATGCCCAGCCGCACATCAGCCCCAGGGGATGCCGCCCCCGATTCCATGCCGACATAACCGTCCCGCCCGAAATTGGCCATCGGTCGTTCCCTCCGGCCAGAGAGGGGCCGAAAGACCCATCACCCACGCGCCATCCACGCCCGAACTTAACGCTGGATGAAGGCCTCCAACTCAGGGACCAGCTCGCGACTCACCCGGACCTCCATGATCACGTCCGAATCCAAGAAGCTCTTGGACACAACCGTCCCATGCCGGTGGATCTTCGCGATCAAGTCCGACCGGTCCGGCGGTAACCGTAACATCATGGGAACACGTTCTTGCCCCAGAACCACCTGCAACAGCTCCTCCAGCTGCGCAAGCCCCTCACCCGTGCGCGCCGAGATCAATACCCCGTAGGAAAACCGTCGGCGAACGGCATCCATTGTAGCAGGCTCATCGACACAATCAATCTTATTGAGCACGTGAATGGTTGGCTTGTCCGCCGCGCCCAGCTCCTCTAAGACCGCTTCCACCGCCGTGACCTGCGCGTCCATCTCCGGATGACTGGCGTCAATCACATGGACCAAGATATCCGCCTCCACGACCTCCTCCAAGGTCGCGCGAAACGCCTCGATCAGTCCATGCGGCAGCCGCCGAAGAAAGCCTACCGTGTCCGTCAGCAAGACCCGCTCATACCCCGGTAACTTCAGCATCCGTGTCGTCGGATCCAACGTGGCAAACAGCTTGTCCTCAGCATTCACATCAGAGCCGGTCAGCCGATTCAATAATGTCGATTTGCCCGCATTCGTATAGCCTACCAACGCCACGATCGGACTCTGAAGCCGCCGCCGCCCGGACCGCTGGACCGTCCGACTCCGACGCACATCCGCCAGCTCCTTGTTCAGCCGAATGATCCGGTCCTGAATCTTGCGGCGGTCCACCTCCAATTGCGTCTCGCCAGGCCCACGCAGTCCGATTCCACCCTTCTGCCGAGATAGGTGCGTCCACATCCGGGTCAGACGCGGCAGGAGGTATTCCAACTGCGCCAACTCAATCTGCAGCATGCCTTCCCGCGTCCGCGCCCGCTGCGAAAAGATGTCGAGAATCACCTCGGTGCGGTCCAATACCCGCCCCTCCAGGAGCCGCTCCAAGTTGCGGCCCTGTACCGGCGAAAGCTCATGATCAATCAACAGGAGCGTGATCTCTTCCGCCCGACACCGGGCACCTAGCTCTTCGGCCTGCCCACTCCCCATAAATGTCCCCGGAGAGATCTTGTCACGACCCAAGAGGATCCGATCGACGACCTGCGCACCCGCCGTGGATGCCAGCCGCTCCAACTCCCGCAACGACTCCTCCGCCTCCCATCGGTCGTCCCGTGGCAACAACAAACCCACCACCAACGCACGCTCCACCACTTGCTCCACAGTCTCTTTCATATTCACTCAAACCACGCTTCCCACCTCGGGATCTCCCTCAATTTCCACGGCTCCATCCAACGCCCCGGCATCTGATGCCGAAACCATGTCCGCTGCCGTCGCGCATAGCGCCACGTCCGAACAGCAATCTTTTCCGCCCAGGCACCCGGCCAGTCCCCCGCCTCCAACGCCGCCCATATCTCTCGATAGCCCAGCGCCTGGTAGGCGGTCATGCCCGGCCCATATCCACGTTCCCGTAAGGCCATGACCTCCTCGACCCATCCGGCCGCCAACATCGCCTCCAGCCGCCGCCGCTGGCGCTGACGCAAACTCTCCGATTCCCGGTCGAATACCAACAAGGGCAAGCGCTGCGGCCAAAGCTCACGCCGCGTCCATTGCGCGCGCAACATTCCCAAAGAACGTCCCGTCACCGTCACTTGCTCCAACGCACGCTCCACTCTACGCGCATTCGCTAAATCAATCCACCGGCCCGCCTCCGGATCCAATCGCAACAACGCAGCAATGTTCTCTTCCAACCCGCGCCCACGCACCTCCGCCCACCACTCCTCCGAGGCGTGGTCAGGAAGCGGACTCGACAGCCCTACCGCAAACGCCTTCAAATACATGCCCGTGCCACCCGCCACGATCACCCGGCAGCCGCGCGCAAGAATCTCGGAGGCAGCCCTGCGCGCATGTCCCAACCACTCCAACACACTGAAATCCTGCCTGAAGTCCACTAGGTCGATCCCATAGTGCGGCACCCGAGCAAGCTCCCGCGAGGTCGGTTTCGCAGTGCCGATGTCCAGGCCGCAATAGACCTGCATTGAATCCGCGACCACGACCTCCGCCCCCCATCGCTGCGCAGCCTCGAGGATCGCTTCGGTCTTGCCGACACCCGTTGCACCACCGATCAGGATCACTTGTCCTGCCCATTCGGCAGGCATCGGACCGGTCGTGCTCATCGAAACCTCCAGCTGCGCCATCCCTGAATCCAGATCAAGATGAGGCCGACTCCAGCTTCGTGGGCCCTTGCCCCGCCTCCGAATCACCACCTCCCGCGCCTCCTTGATCCATGAGCCTGGACCGGCGCTCCACCGTGGCTCGTCCCCCGACCAGCAGCGAGATCAAGACAGAAAGCGTCACGCTGACACAGATCGCGGAGTCCGCTACGTTGAACGTCGGCCAGACCATGAACCCCAAGTCGAACCAGAGGAAGTCAATCACCTCGCCCAACCGAATGCGATCGATCAGGTTGCCACACACACCCCCGAGGAGGATCGCCAATACCGGGTCGTAAAACCGATGATCCGCAATCAGTTGTTTGCGAAACAGAACCAACGCCGCCATGGCCAGAACCGCCAGCCCAGTCAGAAACTGCGGGTAGTCCCGCAACATCCCCCAAGCCGCCCCAGGGTTTCGAACGTTCGTCAGCTCAAAAAAACCGGGAATCACTTCGACCCGCCCATAGAGCGGAATCACCATATCCACCCAAACCTTGGTGACCTGGTCCAATGCCACGACCCCCAAGGCGATCATCAAAAACCTCCGCATCCGTGCCCTCTCCTCCCATCGATAGCGCCACGGCCGTCCGCCGCAATTCGATCACACCCCCAACCCACGCACACTTGCGAATGCAAGCATCAGAGCCGTCAACGCCATCCCCGGCCCCAACGGACCGCTCCGGTCAGTCCGGTGGCAGTTCGATCGAAGATCGGCGCAATGCGGTCATCGCGGAGGGACGACGTTCACGCAATGATTTGCATCGCACACACATCCGGGCATACGGCAAGGCATCCAATCGGGCCGATGGGATCTCCTCTTCGCAGATCTCACACGCACCGTATTCACCATCCCGAATCCGCTGAATCGCATCCTCTACCTCGTGGAGCAACTCCTGACTGTTGTTCACCAGCCCCAATGCGACGTCCTGATCCGAACTGCGGGAGCCGACATCACCCTCGTCCATTCCACCCTGGGTCGAAGCGTTCCCCTCATTCGACTCCTTGATGTGGTCCGCCACGATGTGGTTCATTGAACGCTCGATGCGATCCCGCATCTCCTCCAGGCGCCGGAGGTGCTCCGCCCACTTTTCCGCATTCGCCTTCGGGATCTTGCCCTTCGTTTTTGGCCTTGTACGAGCCGGGCGCGGCGCCGGCGCAATCCCCAGCAACTCCGCAGCAGAAACCGCTGAATGTTTCTTGGGGGGGTCCAGTTCCTTCACCCCAACCTTCTCCGCCGTCACAGTACCCTTCGCTTCCGCTTTCGATTTGGTCGGCACCGCCTTGCGCTTGGTCGGAACATCCACCTTCGTGGCACCCTTCTTCGGCGACTGAGCCTCTAGGCTCTTCTCCACAGGCTGCTTTTTGGCCATATCAAGGAATCCCTCATAGACTCTATAAAGCCTTCAAATGTCCATTGATAGCCCTCTTGGGCAAGGACGCACGCTATCATAGCGGGGGTGCGGTGTCAATGGAGAGGACGCGGGACGCTCAACCGGCGCGACGATGCAATGGGAAAGGAGGGGTTCCACTCGCGTACGCAAACAACAAAGAGTTCTGCAGTGGAGCGGGTGAAGGGAATCGAACCCTCCTAGCTGGCTTGGGAAGCCAGTGCATTACCACTATGCTACACCCGCTCAAAAACGATAGGCGTATTACTACGTCGCCCGGCACGCATCTGTCAAGTGCGTTCGCCAATTTGCAGGCAATCCCCCTTAAAAAAAGAGAGGGGCTTATTCCACTGTGAGCATCGCGCGAAAGGCCTCCCGGCGCGCGAAAAAGGCATCCTGTTCCAAACGGCCGATCGAGTATGGACTGAACTCCTCAACCGCGAAGGAGGCCATCACTGTCGCGTCCAGCAAGGCGCGGCGGACCGAGCGCTCCTCCACCACCTCGGCCGCAGCGATCGAACCGAGGAGCGCGCCCAGAAAGGTATCCCCAGCACCAGTGGGATCCACCACCGCGCCGACAGGGAAAGCCGGAATCAAGAACAGTCCCGCCTCACTCAGCAACATCGCCCCATGCTCGCCCTTCTTGATCACGACATAGCGCGGTCCCATCGAGAGGATCGTCCGGCCCGCATCCACGAGATTGAAACACCCAGTCAGTTGCTCAGCCTCCGTGTCGTTCAGCGAGAGGAGGTCTACCCTGGGCAAGAGCTGCAATAGCTCAGGCCGGGCAATGTCTATCCAGAGGTCCATCGTGTCGCACGCCACAAAAGCAGGGGCCGTGGCCTGGTCCAATACATGCCCCTGCAAACCGGGATGGATGTTCGCAAGCAAGATGTGCGTCGAGTCGCAATACGCCTCCGGAAGCTCAGGATTGAAGTGCTCAAACACATTCAGTTCGGTGAAGAGCGTGCGCCGACGGTTCATGTTCTCTTCATAGACGCCCCCCCAGCGGAAGGTCTTTCCGGATACAACCTGCAGCCCCTCCAGATCCAGGCCGCGAGAACGGTAGAGATCTCGATAGTCCGCCGGAAAGTCCTCCCCAACCACTCCGACCAACCGAACCGGCGCGAACGCAGCCGCCGCAAGCGAGGAATAGGAGGCAGATCCCCCCAATACCATCTCCCGTTTCTCCAGCGGGGTCTCGATATCGTCCAGGGCCACCGAGCCCACTACCAAAACCGTTCGCGCTCTGTCAGATCCTTCGTTCATCCTCAATCTCCCCCGCCTCAGTCAAACCCTGTGTCCTATTCGAGGCCCACGAACGTCACGCGTCCGCGTCCAAGCATTGTCTCAATTCGCGCGCAGCCGCACGCACCCCAGCAGCCTTCATCACCGCGGAGATCACCGCGCACCTGCGCACCCCCACGGCCACAATCTGTCCCACATTCCCAATTCCTATACCGCCGATGGGATAGACCGGCAGCTCGAGTTCCTCGGCCACAGACCGTAACAAGGCACAGCCGACCGGCATGCGGTCGGGCTTGATCCCAGTCGGAAACATCGCGCCAAATCCTAGGTAATCCGCCCCCGCAGCCGCCGCTGTGCGGGCCTGCGCCAGGTCGTGCGTGCTGATGCCAATCGCTACCTCGGACCCCACACGCGCGCGCCCCTCCAGTAAGGATAGGTCGTCCTGCCCTAAATGCAGTCCCTCCGCATCCAGTGGCTCCACCGCGTCCACCCGATCGTTCACCACAAACGGCACCCCGTGCTTCCGACATACACCACGAACCGAAGCCGCCCGCTCCAACCACACCTCCAGCGGAACTCCCGATTTGTCGCGGAATTGTACCATCCCAACACCGCCCAGGATCGCCTCCTCGGTCAACTCCGCGGCATCCATACCCGGCGGAAGCGTCGCCCAGTCAAACACCAGATAGAGGACCGGCCAGTCGGGAGCATTTAAACCCCGAAGCGCATCTGTCATCATCCGCGCTTCTCCTCCCGCACAACAGGGTCCAATTGCCCACGCAGTAAAGTTTCCACAAACCCGGTGTCGTAGTTGCCCTTGATAAAGTTCGGATCGCACATCACCGCCCGCGCAAACGGGATCGTCGTCGGAATGCCCTCGACAAAAAACTCGTCCAGCGCCCGAAGCGTCGTCCGGACCGCCTCCGTTCGATCGTCCCCGAAACAGATCAGCTTGGCGATGAGGGAGTCATAGTTGGGCGGTACCTTGTAACCGTTGTAACAATGGCTGTCGATGCGGACCCCGCGCCCACCCGGCGGTGCCCAGAAATCGATCCGGCCCGGCCGCGGCATGAACTTGTTCTGCGGATCCTCAGCATTGACACGACACTCAATGGCGTGCCCCCGAATCTGAACCGCCCGCTGGTCAAATCCCAACTTCTGCCCCTGCGCAATGCGAATCTGCTCCCGGATCAAATCCACGCCGGTGATCGCCTCTGTGACCGGATGCTCCACCTGTATCCGGGTGTTCATCTCGATAAAATAAAACCGGTTGGATGCGTCGAGCAGGAACTCGATCGTCCCCGCACTCACATACCCGACCTCCTGAACCAACTTCAACGCCGCACGACCCATGCGCTTGCGAAGTTCCGGCGAGAGCGCCGGCGATGGGGCCTCCTCGATCAGCTTCTGATGGCGTCGCTGAATGCTGCAATCCCGCTCACCCAGGTGGACCGCACCTCCATGCATGTCGCCCAGGATCTGGAACTCGATGTGGCGTGGGTTTTCGAGGTATTTCTCAATGTAAACACCCGCATTCCCAAACGATTGCTCCGCTTCGCGCCGCGCTGTCCGAAACGCCAAGAGCAGCGAGGCGTCATTGTGCGCCACACGCATGCCACGCCCACCGCCACCCGCACTCGCCTTGATGATCACCGGATATTCAATCTCGCGCGCAATACGAAGCGCCTCCTTCTCGTCCGTGATCTCCCCCTCGCTACCGGGGACCACCGGCACGCCCGCCTTCACCGCGGTCGCACGCGCCTCCGATTTGTCGCCCATCAGACGCATGTGGTCAGGAGTCGGACCGATAAAGCGGATGTTGCATCGCTCACACGCCTCGGCAAATTGCTGGTTTTCCGCCAGAAAGCCATAGCCCGGATGGATCGCCTCGACATCCCCCACCTCCGCGGCACTCAGAATCCGGTCCATCATTAGATAGCTCTCCGCGGGAGACGGATTCCCAATGCATATGGCCTGGTCAGCAAGCTGGACATGCAGAGAATCGACGTCCGCCGTGGAATAGACGGCCAGTGTCTCGATGCCCAGCTCCTTGCAGGTGCGGATGATTCGGACGGCGATCTCGCCGCGGTTGGCAATCAGGATTCGTTCAAACATGATGAATGGCGAATTGGGAATTGTGGGCCGGCCGCCCCTTTCCGGGGGACGGCAATGGATAGGGAACCAAGGCTATCAGCTACGCACCGCGGTCCGACACACGGAAGAGCGGTTCGCCAAACTCAACGACATGGCCGTTCTCAACCAGAACCTCCGTGATCGTCCCACGCACGCCGGCCTTGATCTCGTTCATGACCTTCATCGCCTCCACGATGCAAACCACCGTGTCCGGCTCGACCACCGCTCCAATCTCGATGTAGGCCGGGGTCTCTGGCGATGGCGCACGGTAGAACGTGCCGACCATAGGACTGGTGATCTCTTGATAGGGGGGCTTTCCGCCGGCACCCTCCCCGCCGCGATCGGAACCCGCCGCAACCGCCGCCTGAGCCATCGGCTGCAGCGGTAGCTGAGCAAAACCCTGAACCTGCCCACGCTTTAAATGGACCTTCCGCTCACACTCCTCAATCGCAAGCTCACTGAGATCGTGCTCCTCCATCAGCTGCAGGAGTTGCTTGATCGCATCCAAGTCGAATGCAGTCTGCTCCTTCGGGCGCTTAGGGTCGGATGTCATAGTCGTAAAATCCCCTCCGAAAAAATGATCGCCGCCCCGCTCACATTCTGCCGGTGAGCGGGAAAATGGCATGCCTAGTACCACGGATGCAGCCGGTCGAAAGTCCGGCTGAACTTAGCACACCCAGCCCAACTTTCACCCCTCCCCCCCATTTCCGTTATCGCCATTGCAGATATGGGAATAGGGCAGCCGCCATGAGGCCCGAATCAACCTTTCATAACCCAGCAAAGGCTCGATGCAAACCTGCACATCCCTCTTTATCCGATGCACCCCTGTTTCGTCAATCATCGCGTGTTCCCCACCGCCGACGGCAGACTGATGATTGAAGTCAGATCCCCGCCTGCGCCCGTTCGAAAAAGACGCGTTCCATCATGCGTCGCCTCCAGGCAATGGTTGCCGATCCGTCAGATCATTGTCTGAATCGGGGTCGGGGTCGGAATCGGGATCGGAATCGATTCCTGTTCTGGTTGGCGCCTAGTCCTCATGAACCGCGCAAACTTCGCTGCCGAGTTGTGTCAGCATCGCAACAATACGGTTGCGGTACCCGGTTTCTCATGTCCGAATCCCATCACGCGTTCTTTCGATAGCGACTCCAACCCCCATCTTGCTTCGCCATGGACCTTTTCGGACGACCGCTGGTGAGAAAAGTCCTGCCACAGAGTTCACCGAGAACACA
>CALLYA010000310.1 GCA_937875495.1 uncultured Verrucomicrobiota bacterium | reverse complement strand
GGTGCCGCTGTTGCGGTGCCGACCCCGCTCGGCAGCGAAGTTGGAGCGTTCCATGAGGGCCAGGTTCCAGCCAGGGCAGGGTTCGATTTCGATAGGGATCCCGATTTCGATTTCGATTTCGACACCGATTCAGGCAATGATCGGACGAATCGGCAACCATTGCCTGGAGGCGACGCCTGATCGAGGGCGCCTTTTCGGGCGGGCTTTATCAAGGAGAGATGCGATGGAAAAGTTCACGATTGGAGAGACGGAGTTTCAAGCGGTCAAGATTCCGACGGCGAACTCAAACGTCTTGATGATTCAAGGCTCTAAGGGGTTTTTGGGGTGTGGGTATTTCAAGGTCGAGGCAGCGGACAAGCTCGGCGACGCGGTCGCCATAGTCACCGGTGTGTCCAACTTCCAGGAGATGTGCAACGCGGAGGTGAATCAGGTCAGCCTCAAGGCGCGCGCTCTGGGGATCGTCGAGGGGATGAGCGGAGAGGAGGCGCTTGAGCGGCTGGCTTGACCGCGCTGTGAATCGGGGAAGGCGCCCCTCCCGCAACAGGCGCCTCGATCAATCGAGGCCGACGGCTCCGGGGTACCAGGGTGGCAGGAGGGTGGCCGGCTGGTCGAAGATGGCCAGGAGTTCCTCCGAGACGAAGGCTTCGGGGACAATGACCATGTAAACGTTCTGATCAAACCAACCGTCGTAGAGGGTCCACCGGCCGCCATCCCCCTTTTCGGAGCCCCAGCTATTTTCCACGAGCCACTTGTGGGGTTTACCATCTTGAACATCCACGCCGGTGAAGACCATGGCGTGATTGGAGGCGCCCAATCCGAACCGGATCCGATCGGCCTTGGAGATGGTGAGATCCATCCCGAAGAGGGTGGCGTAGTCGTACAGGCCGTCTTCCATGATGCCCGATTCACCGTACTGGTCGACTCCGACATCCGCGGCGAACCAGACCGGTTCGTCGGCGAGCACGGCCTGCATCGCGACCTGTTTGAGGACCTCGGCGGGGAGGTTGACGAAATCCATTTCACGCAATTCCGCCATGTTCGTGGCCCGACCGAAGGCGAAATGCCGGAAAAAGGGATTGGTCGGGTCGTTGGACAAACAGACGTATTGTTGGAGGGAGACCCCGACAAACTCCCGATAGAAGGTGATGGGGATATAAGTTTGGAACGGGGTCAGGTTTTTCCTGTCCTCTTCTTGCTCCGATTCCGCGGCCACGGAATCGGTATGCAAGCGGCCGCCACCGGATTCGGTTTCGGTTTCGGAAGTCGGTTTGTTGTCGGTATCGGAAGCCTCGGAGGTTGAAGTCGGCTTGGCCGCTTGTTTGCCAGATACCTCGTACCGCCACTGGAAGGAGGTGGGCGGGTTGCCGAGATTGATCACCAGAAACCGGTAGATCTCCGAAAGCGCGTCCTCTTTGATTTTGCGCAGGTCGCTGATGGGTGCACCCTGGTTGGCGGCTTCGCGGATGCGAACGGCCTCCACGCAGAGCTTGGTCTTGAGCACCCGGTTCATGGTCGAGGTATGTTCGCTGGCGTAGGTTTCCGGCATGACGTCCTGTGGGACCAAGCCATACTTCTCAACCAGGCCGACGACATAGTTCCACCATCCACCATCGCCCTCCGCCCACTTGACGAGCAATTGCCATTCCCGATCGGTAAAGTCGCGTTCCCGCAGTTCGATCATTTGCTCCAGGAAGAGATTCGATTTTTCCATCTTATCCCAGAACTGAAGGTAGGCGGTGGAAAACTCGAAGGCGGGCATCTTTTTCGCCTCTATTACCTTGGGGCGCAATATGTTTAGTCCCGCAAACATCCAGCATCGGCCGGAGGACTTCTGGTTCGTGATGCCCTTGGTCTCGATTTTATGGGTGAATTTGGTGTCGTGCGCGCGCAGGATATCGCGATCGAGCACGAGATCGGAGAGCTTGTTGTTCGTGACGGCGTTGTAGGCGGCGCGAGCCGGAGCATCCAACTCGAGGTCCGTACGCATACGCTCCAGAAATTGGGGCTGGATAGCACCTTCCATAGACTGGGCGGGAAGCCGCCACCCAGGAAGTAGGCAGAGGACGAGGGTGATATAGAGCTGGCGAAGAGGGTGGTGGTGGTTCATAGGTTTGCTGTTTGGTTGGTGCTGCTAGGGGCTGTCCGAAAAGCTCCATGGCGAAGCAAGCTCGGACTCGCTATCGAAGGATGGCGGGATGGATTCAGACACGAGAAACCGGGTAGCGCAACCGTATTCTTGCGGCGCTGACAAAACTCGGCAGTGAGGTTTGAGCGTTGCTCAGGGGGCCGGGTGCCAATCAGAATAGGAATTCTCTCGATTCCCAGGATCCCGATTCAGGATCCCGATCCCGATTTCGATTTCGATTTCGATTTCGATTCAGACAATGATCTGAATCATGGGCGGCCATTGCATATAAACGAGGCCGGAAGGAGCGCACATTTTCGGACGAAATGCAGGTTCCTCGGAGTTGTTTTCTGTGACCGCCTTGGTCTGCGGAAATGGTATGTCGAGAACATTTCCCAAGAAGGTAGGATCAAAGCATCGAACCTACCCACCCCCATGGCCATGTCGAAAACGCCACCGCGCCCTCTGCGGGAGGCTCTCCCAAACCAGTTGGGAAGGCGGCTACCTTTTCGGACGACCTCTTGCTATGATCCAGAACGTACGATCATGCTTTTCTTTGAGCGGTCCGGTATTCGTGGTAAGATTCGGAGGATTCGCACTGTTGTTTCGGGGCGCGGGCCGATGGGGCAGCAGGGGGATCAAGGTCGGTCGGGTGACACAGGATTCCTGATGGTTTGGGAAAAGGGGTATGCAGACAATGGCCGGGCACGAAAAGAAGGATCGATCTGAATATTATCTCAGGGTTTGCGCGGGGTTTTGCTGGATCGGAATCTCCTACTCCCTGGTCTGGGGGCTTCGAGTCGCCCGAGGATTCCTTATTCCCCTGATCACCGCCTTCCTCTTCTTCTACCTGGCAACCATTATCGATCAGATGTGGGGGAAGATTCAATTGGGAAGATTCCGGATCCCCAGGCAGGTCCGGACAGCGCTCTCATTCGGGCTGATCCTGGTGATCCTGATCTTCATCGTACGGACCATTGCGGATAACGCCTTCCTGATCCTGGAGGCTGCACCACGCTACCAGGCACGCCTGGAGCAGTTGCACGGGGAGGTCTTGGCCAGGTTCGGGTTCGAAGAACCGGAGTCCCTGCAATATCTGTTTGGGGAGATCAACCTGCGCATTCTCATTCAGACCCTGATATCCGGGATGGCCGGGTTCATGGGGTTCTCGGGCCTGATCATCATTTACGTGGTCTTTATCCTCATGGAGCGCTCCTTCTTCCTGATGAAGCTCTCAGGCGCCTTCCCGGAGGCACACCGACGCGATTCGGTGATCAATGTGATCAACGAGATCGATCACGATGTTCGCACCTACCTCGGCGTCAAGACCTTTGTCAGTGTGCTGACCGGGGCGCTTTCCTATCTAATCCTGCGATACGTGGGCCTGGATTTCGCGCAGTTCTGGGCAATCCTGATCTTCATGCTGAACTACATCCCGAATGTCGGGTCGATGATCGCCACGATGATCCCGACGCTCCTGGCCTTGGTGCAGTTCGATTCTCTCCGACCGTTTTTGATTATCGGCATCGGGGTGACCGCAATTCAGGTAGCGATCGGCAGTTTTTTGGAACCGAACCTGATGGGGCGTTCTCTCAACATCAGCCCCTTGGTCGTGGTCCTCTCCCTCGTGATCTGGACCAAGATCTGGGGCATTCCCGGGGCCTTTCTCTGCGTGCCGTTGACCTCTGTCTTTTTGATCATCCTTTCCCACTTCGAGGCCACGCGATGGATCTCCCTCTGTCTGACCCGAGACGGACGGCTGAAGAACCTGAGGAGCAGCTGAAGCACCTGCCCCGGGTGCTCGATCCACTCGTCCAAGGCTGGGGGGTGTCAGCGCAGCAAGGCGGCCGCCTCCATCGCGAAATAGGTCAGGATCATGTCGGCACCGGCGCGCCGGATCGAGATGAGGGTTTCCAGGATCAAGTCATCCTTTGCCATCCAACCCTTCTCGGCCACGGCCTGGATCATGGCGTATTCGCCGCTGACCTGATAGGCTGCGACCGGAAGGTCGACCGCCGCCTGGACCGTGGTGATGACGTCGAGGTAGGGCAGGGCGGGTTTGACCATGATGATATCCGCCCCCTCCTCCTGGTCGAGCAGCGCCTCACGCCGTGCCTCGCGCACATTGGCCGGATCCATCTGATAGGTCTTCTTGTCCCCGGCCCGCGGCTTCGAGTCGAGCGCTTCACGGAAGGGGCCGTAGAAGGCCGATGCGTATTTGGCGGAATAAGCGAGAATAGCGACCTCTGTGAAACCGTGGGCGTCCAAGGCCTCCCGGATGAACGCGACGCGTCCGTCCATCATGTCGGACGGGGCCACGATATCGGCTCCCGCCTCGGCCTGGGCCAGGGCCATTTCAGCGAGGATCGGCAGGGTCTCATCATTGACGATGCGGCCCTCTTGCAAGAGTCCGTCGTGTCCGTCACTCGAATACGGATCCATGGCGACATCGGTGATGACAGCAAGCTGCGGGAGGGCGGATTTGATCGCGGCGACTGCATGCTGGAGCAGGCCGTTGGGATTGGCGGATTCCCGTGCAAAGGGGTCCTTGAGTGGATCGGGCAGCGCGGGGAAGAGGGCGACGGCAGGGATTCCGAGGTCGGCCGCCTTTCGTGCAGTCTCGACAAGGCGGTCGATGCTGAGCCGGGCGACGCCCGGCATCGCACCGATCGGTTCTTCGACGGATCGACCTTCCACCACGAACATGGGCAGGATGAAGTGTTGCGGCGAGAGTTCGGTCTCCCGGACCAGGCTCCGAATTGCTGCGCTTGCGCGGTTACGCCGCGGGCGGTAGGGCAGGAAGATCGGAGATTCCTCGTGATGATCGTGATCTGAGTGCGCCATTGGGGTTGAATCCTGTTTATCGGTTGTGAGGCTCCAAGCTGAAGGTCAAAGTTGGGTGGAAATCGCACTCCCCGTTTGCGGTGCCCGCGCGGCGCGTGCGTTGTGATAGAGGCGAAGGAAGGCGGAGATGGGACTGTTCCGTCCGCCCAGCGGCTGGGGTGCGCCTCCGGACAGACGCAGGTACTGTCGCAACCCCTCGATCGGCCGGCTCTCGTTGAGCGGTTGGACCCAAGCCGAGACATAGGTGCCGACCTGTTCCTCCTCGCCTGGGAAGGGCAAGGGGTCCGAGCCGTGGAGAATCGTGAAGTTACGGTGCTCGGCCCGCTGGAAGATGCGTGGCCTCGGCAGGCCCCTGGGTCGAAGCGACGAATCGCCCAAGAGAAGTTCGTCGGGATCGGCGCGATTCAGGATATCGGAAACCCGGGCGCCCCGTTGAAACATCCATTTCCCTAGGGCCCACGGCAAGACGGGGATGGCGCCACTCTGCAACACCTCCGCCACGGTATCATCGAGATCCTGACCGTCCTCTGGCCGGTGGGTTGCCGCCAAGGCCAGGACCTCGATGCGTTCACGGGTCTGGATCTGATAGCCCTGAATCAAAAGAATGGCACGTTCTTCGCGGGAAACCAGGATGCCCTCCGGTTCCGATGTCGCCTCGGCGGACAGATCGCTCTCCGGCAGGAGGATACGTCCTTGCGCCAGGTCTTCGAAGAAATGGCAGTCCCAACGCTCCGCGAGGAACAGCACATGCAACATTGCACTGGGCAGCAAAGCCTTCGACGCAAATTGCGCATGCCGACCAAGCTGCCCGAACGCGCGTTGGAAGAAACGTTCGACATCATAGCATGGGTAGACATGCGTGTGCGTGTCTGCGACGACGAGGCAATCATCGTCCGCGAAGCTGTCCTCCGGCCTCGGTAGGATTCTCTGGATCATGTCGCGGTTGGATGCTCCCCGGCAGGGCGGCGGTCATCGCGCCCTACAGTGCAAAGGACTGATTGGATTCGGTTCATTCCATCCCTTGAATAAAGCGCTCCGCCTCCAAGATCGCCTCTTGCATTTCCGCGATCAGTTCCTGGACCTCCCTGTCGATCTTGACGACCTCGCCCTGCAGCGAACCGATCGCCTGGGCGTTCAGGTTGTGCTTGAGGAACAGCACGTGATCGTGCAGGGCCTGAAGCACGGGATTCATCTTTTCTCTGGCATCGACCATGCTGCGGACCATGGTGCGGTAGCGGTCGCGGGTGGACTGAAGCTGATCGAGGCTCTGCCTTTGAAGATCGCGATTCGACATGGTATCGGCCTCGCGCTCCCACTCCTTGAACAGGTCGCCGGCCACGGTCTCGATCGACTCAATGCGGCCGGAGATGTCGTCGGCCTTGGCCTGGCAGCGCTGGTATCTGCTGTCGAGCCGCTTGTAAAATTTCTCCAATTCGCCGCCGTCGAACTCGGTCAGCTCCATGAGCGCTTCGAGGGCGGATTTGAATTCCTCCTGCGCCTGCTCCTGATCCGCGCGGGCCTTCACCACATTAGTCTTCAATATATCCCGTTTGTGACGGCCGAAAGATTCCTGGACCCCGTAGTACATCGTACGACACGAGGAGAGCAGGAACAGGGCGCTGAACAGGCAGGGCAGGAAAAAGGCGGCCGCGGGGGAGTGGGTATGTTCGGAGTTCATGTTGGAGGCAATCCTGTTGGGAAATGGTTGAACGCAATGATCGAAACGTAGTCTGAGACCTGGAAAAGTTCCAGACGAATCGCCCGCGGCAAGACTGATTAAGCCTTGGGCGAGTTCAGGCACGATCGGTGTTCAATGGACGCAGCGGCGGATCCGGACTACAGTGAATGCTCCTCCCGGCGGGCTTATCAGAGGCCGGGCAGCTGCAAACCGGACAAGGAGAATCTAACGATGTGGAGATGGAAATTGTGGGCGTGCGCGACGGCCGCCTTCTTCGTAGTGATGGATCGGGGTTGGGCGGATTGGGCCCCGAAGCGTGGCCCGCTCACCACGACCTGGGGGGAACAGCTCGCCCCCGATCAGGTGCACCCGGAATACCCCAGACCACAGATGGTCCGCTCGGAATGGAAAAACCTCAATGGGCTTTGGGAGTACGCCATCACAGACGCAAAGATCGAGCACCCCGCTGATTTCACGGGCGAAATCCTCGTCCCATTTCCGGTGGAGTCCGCCTTGTCAGGCGTGATGCAACCGGTCTTGCCCAACCAACGCCTTTGGTATCGGCGCAGCTTCGATGTCCCCCAAGCCTGGAGCGGTCGCAGGATCCTGTTGCACTTCGGCGCGGTGGATTGGGAGGCGCAGGTCTGGGTCAATGGGCATTCGGCCGGGATCCATCAGGGCGGGTTCGACGCATTCTCCTTCGATGTCACCGATTATTTGCGGTCCACCGGTCCCAACGAGCTGGTGGTGGCCGTCCTGGACCCGACTGACACTGGAACACAGGCGCGCGGCAAACAGGTGCTTCGGCCCGGTGGGATCATGTATACAGCAGTGACCGGGATTTGGCAGACCGTATGGCTCGAACCTGTCTCCCCGCTTTCGATTGAATCGATGCGGATCGTGCCCGATGTCGATCGGAGTAGTGTCTCGGTCTCAGTGCAGACCCATCCCGCCGGTGCGACAGGCACCGTCGATGTCGTGGTCAAGGAGGCCGATGGCGAGATTGTAGGCCGTGCGATCGGCCAGGTCGGTACGCCGGTGCAGGTCGCGCTGCCGGTGGCCCGCTTGTGGAGTCCCGATACACCCTACCTCTATCGAGTGGATGTCGACCTCCGCGCGGAGGGAAGTGTTCAGGACCGTGTGGAGAGCTATTTCGGAATGCGGAAAGTTGCGCTGGGCAAGGACGCTCAAGGACTGACCCGAATCCTCCTGAACGACGAGTTCCTCTTCCAGGTCGGCCCCCTCGACCAGGGTTGGTGGCCGGACGGCCTCTACACAGCTCCGAGTGACGATGCCTTACGCTACGACCTGGAAGTAACCAAACAGCTCGGATTCAACATGTTGCGAAAGCATGTCAAGGTTGAGCCCGCCCGTTTGTATTACTGGGCGGATCGCCTGGGACTGCTCGTATGGCAAGACATGCCCAGCGGGGATCGCGGCATTGGCCCGCAGGACCCCGACATTCAACGCACCGCCCAGAGCGCACACCAGTACTATCGCGAGCTTCAAGCGATGATCGACGGGCTTTACAACCACCCCAGCATCATCATGTGGGTCCCATTCAACGAGGGTTGGGGGCAGTTCGATACGGCCAAAGTCGTCGATTTCGTCAAGGAGTACGATCCGACTCGACTGGTCAACAACGCGAGCGGTTGGACGGATCGTGGGGTAGGGGACGTGAACGACATGCATCGCTATCCAGGCCCCGGCATGCCGGAGCCGGAGGAGGAGCGCGCGGTCGTTTTGGGCGAATTCGGAGGGCTCGGCCTACCGCTGGAAGGGCATACCTGGCAAAGCTCTGCGAATTGGGGATACGTGAGCTACGAAAACTCCGACGAACTGACCGATGCCTATGTCGATCTATTCCGACAGATGCAGAGCCTGATCCGCGACGGTCTTTCTGCGGCTGTCTATACCCAAACCACGGATGTCGAGGTCGAGGTCAACGGCCTGATGACCTACGACCGCAAGCTCATCAAGCTGGACCCGACACGGGTCAGTCTCGCCAACCGCGGGTTTGTCCCACCCTCCTTTGACGAGGGGCCCGGCATCTTCATCGATGCGACGGGCGTGAAGCTCCATTCGCCCCTCAGTGGGGGGGAGGTTCGCTACACATTGGACGGAACAGAGCCGGGACCGCACGCGGCGCTCTATGATGGACCGATCGCGCTGACGTCCTCAATGACGGTGACGGCCCGCAGTTTCTGGCCGGACGGAACCGCCAGCGAATCGGTCTCTCGTGAATACAAGCGGGTGCTACCCGTCACGGATATCCCTCTGACCGCACCTCAACCCGGGCTGCGGCTCTCGATCTACGAAGGCCCATTTCGGGCATTGCCGGACTACTCCGCCCTGACCCCGGTCGAGACCAGGATCGCCGAAACCGTGACGTTTGAGGTCGGGGGACGCGGTCAGGACTTCGCAATGGTCTTCGAGGGCTACTTCCTCGCAACGCGGGACGACGCCTACACCTTCTCGCTGAACTCCGACGATGGAACACGGATGTGGATCCACGGGGAGCAGCTCATCGAGAATGACGGAGTCCACGGAATGGTGGAAAAGTCGGGCTCATTGGCCCTGGAGGCGGGGTATCACCCGATCCGGATCGAATACTTCCAGGGAATCGGCGGCTCGGGCCTCGAGTTTGATGTGTCGACTCGACCGGAGGGCAAACGCCGAGTCGCCCCCGGACTCCTGTTCCACGATTGAGGATCTTGGGAAAAAGGAGAACCGCCAAGGCGCCAAGAGGAACCGCCAAGACGCCAAGGACGCCAAGAAAGAACGGATGAGATAAGAGCCGGCCAAGGAAGTTGAGGGTCTGGTGAAGAACGCAGCCTCGCTCGCGCCCATCCACACCGCTCAGGTCATGTCCAATCGTGTCGGCCCTTCCCCCTTGGCGTCTTGGCGATTGAATTCCCCCGCCCTTACGCATGAGGCTGACGGAATCGAATCCAAGTGGACAGTTAACCCGGTAATGGCCGACCCCATAAGAGGAACCGCCAAGACGCCAAGGACGCCAAGGAGATTGGAAGTCTGGAGAAGGTCGTCATAGGCGCGTCGATTGGGTATGAATTGCATGAGTCGTCGGGACCAGCTGGAGCCCGCCCGAAAAAAGGCGGGCTCCGGCAGACGCAAACCATTCTGCAAATGAATGGAAAGGCGTGTGCTGCTTGGGTGGCCCCTGCTTCGTGGCTTCGTGTGAGGCATCCGGCTCTTCCGGAGCGAGTGTGCCAGGGATGATCTCACACGAAGGCACGAAGCCACGAAAAATGTAAGGGAGGCCGATAGCGAGAGCCCGTCCGAAAAGCCCATTGGGGCATAACTGAAGGCACTGCGCCTCCGGATGGGGAGAGCTCGCGCAGAGGCGCAGAGGGGGAATGGGGAGGTTTGCTTGCGGGGTTGAGGTGATTCCTGCAACAGACTTGGTTGGTTGGAAACGGAAAATCTAATTTATCTCCCCCAAGGGTTGGGATTTGAGCATTGACCCTCCTCCCCAAGCCAGCTCGAAAACGCCACCGCGCCTCTGCGCCTCTGCGCGAGGCTCTCCGGATGGGAATGGAGAGGTCTGGTCGGGAAAGCGGCTTGCTTTTCGGACGACCTCTAGCGATGCCGATCTTGCTTCGCGATTGACCTTTTCCGACGGGCGCTAACTAGAGCCCGTCCGAAAAGGTAGCCGCATTCTCAACCTGACCACACCATCCGGACCCAGAAATCCTCCCGCAGAGGGCGCGGTGACGTTTTCGACCAACCTATCGGGGTGGGTAGG
>CALLYA010000309.1 GCA_937875495.1 uncultured Verrucomicrobiota bacterium | reverse complement strand
TTCGATTTCGATTTCGATTTCGATTTCGATTTCGATTTCGATTTCGATTTCGATAATGATCGGACGGATCGGACCGATCGGGTGCTATTGCCTGGAGGCTGAGGCAGAGGGGTTGTGCTCTTGGGGATGATCTTTTGCCACAGAGGGCACAGAGTTCACAGGGAGGTTCTTCCTTTTGCCATCGGCGGGACGGTCCGCACTTTATCAGATGGGAAAGGGCTTGCGCCTCTGTGTTCTCTGTGACCTCTGTGGCAGGAATCTTCTGACCACAGGTCGCCCGAAAAGGTCAATGGCGAAGCAAGCTCGGGGTCGGGGTCGCTATCGGTATCGGTATCGAAGGGACAGGTGCCAACCAGAGCAGGAATCGATTCCGATCCCGATTTCGATTTCGATTTCGACAATGATCGGACCGATCGGGTGCTATTGCCTGGAGGCTGAGGCCAGAGGGGTTGTGCTCTTGCGGAGGACCTTTTGCCACAGAGGGCACAGAGTTCACAGAGAGGTTCTTCCTTTTGCCATCGGCGGGACGGTCCGCACTTCAGCCGGGGGCATATCAGATGGGAAAGGGCTTGCGCCTCTGTGTTCTCTGTGACCTCTGTGGCAGGAATCTTCTGACCAGAGGTCGCCCGAAAAGGTCAATGGCGAAGCGGCCCTACTCATGCCTCAGGGCGATGATCGGGTCGAGGTCGGCTGCGCGCTTGGCGGGGTACAATCCGAAGATCAGACCTACCGACATGCTGATGCCCACCGAGAGCAGCAGACTGTAAGAGGTGACCACGGTCGCCATGTCGGCGAAATAGGTGATCAAGGCCGGAATGGCAACCCCGATCGCGATGCCGATCATGCCGCCGAGCGTGGAGAGCACCATCGTTTCGATCAGAAACTGTGTGATGATCTGGCGCTTCTTTGCCCCGATCGCACGCCGCACGCCGATCTCACGGGTCCGCTCCGTCACCGATGCCAACATGATGTTCATGATCCCGATACCGCCCACCAACAGGCTGATGCCGGCGATCGAACCCAGGACGATGTTGAAGGTGCGCTTGGTCGCCTCGGCCTGTTTCAGCAGGGCGAGCGGAACGCTGATCCGATAGTCGCCCTTCGGATGGAAGGTCTTCAACATCTGCTCCAGGCCCGCCGCAACGGTCTCAACATGATCGGTGTTCTCGACCTCGACGATCAGTTGATGCAGTTCCACCCGCTCACGAATGAAGGAGCCGGATGTCCGAATCGAGACGACGTCACCATATCGCTCACGTGCCACCGTGATCGGCAGGTAGGCATCGACCTGCTGGTCGGGGGTCTGCACCGAGCTCCCCTCTCCGCCTTCGCTGCGGACGATGCCAATCACCTGAAAATACTCACCCCCGAGGCGCAGACTCTGCCCGACCGCTTGCCGGGTTGCGAGGAGCCGACGTGCCCCGTACTCGGTCAGGACCACGACGGCGGCCTTCTGATCGACATCACTGGGCAGAAGTGTGCGTCCAGCGATCATCTCCCGCTTCACCAGCCGAAACCAGTCGGCGGTCGTGCCGACCAGGCGCAGGTCAAGGGTCCGAGTGCCGAGGCGACCCTCTTTCCTGACGATCTTCGCCGGGGCCGTGGTCCGAATCCGGGAGAAGGTCTCCATCGCCCGGGTCTCATCGTCGTAGGTAAGCCCATACATGCTGACACTGAACGGGGAGCGCATGGAGCCACCGGACTCCTCCTCGACCGGCTTCTGGGAGGAGAGGATGATGTTGTTGCTTCCGAGTTTGCGAATCTGCTCCAGGGCGTCTTTGCTCGCCCCTTCGCCGACCGCCAACATCGCGATCACGCTTGCCACGCCGAAGACCACGCCGAGCATGGTGAGCATGGAACGTAACTTGTGCAACATCAGGGTGTTGATGCCCAGCAGAACACTCCGCCAAATCCTGGACTTTTTCATCGAACACCCTCCAGCGTCCTGCCGTTCTCGGTTATCCGATCGATCAGGCCGTCCCGCATGTGAACGCAATTCGGCGCGTAGGTCGCAATATCCGGTTCATGCGTGACCATGATAATCGTCTTCCCCTGATCGTGCAGCTGCCCGAGCAGGTCCATGATCTGCTCGCTCGTCACGGAATCGAGATTCCCGGTCGGTTCGTCGGCCAGCAGGATCGAAGGATCGTTCGCCAATGCCCGCGCGATGGCGACACGCTGCTGTTGGCCGCCGGACAACTCGGACGGGCGGTGGTTGAGGCGTTCTCCCAAACCCACCATCTCGGCCAACTCCGCGGCCCGCTGCTTGCTGTCCTCCGGATCCCAGCCGAGATAAAAGAGCGGCAGCTCAATGTTCTCGCGCACCGTCAGCTGTGCGATCAGATTGAAACTCTGGAAGATAAACCCGAGATGCTTGAGCCGGAACTCGCTCAATTCATCGTCGCTGAGCCGGCTGACGTCGTGGCCCTCGAGGTAGTAGCGGCCGCTGGTCGGCCGGTCGAGACAGCCGAGCAGATTGAGCATCGTGCTCTTACCCGAGCCGCTCGAGCCCATGATGGCCCAGAAGCTGCCTTGGTGGATGGCGAGGTTCACGCCCGCCAGGGCGTGCACCTCGTTCGTACCCATCACATAGACCTTGGTGACATCTTCGAGCCGGACGACTTCGTGGAGGCCGGTTTCAGCTTGTACAAAGGCGCCATCAGTCTTGCTCATCGAGCCCCTCCCGCAGACGCAGGACCTCTGGCGGGCGCACCCGCTCCGCCACCCATGCCCATTCCGCCGCCCATGCCCATACCGCCACCCATCCCGGCAGCTCCGCCCTCGGCTCCGCCACGGGGCTGGCGACCGGTGCGTCCGCCGCCCATCCGCTCACGCATGGCATCGCGCTCTTCCTGAGACATGTTCTCAAAGCGCTGGCGCATCGCGTCACGCTCTTCCTGGGACATGTTCTCAAAGCGCTGGCGCATATCCTCGGCGCCCGGTGCCGCACCTGCCCCCGCTTCAGGCATGCCCGCACCCGGAATCATCGATGCGTCCATCCCAGGCAGGCTGTTTCCGTTCATCGGGCGCTGCGGGCGGACCGCGTCCAGACGCTTCGATTCCTCCAGCGAGGAACGTACCGCGTCCATGTTCACCCCGTTGTCAGATCCCGACCCAGCCTCCTGGGCCGCCGAGGCCTCCGATAGCGGAGGAGCCAAGGTCACAACATCGCCCTTGGTCAGACCGCTGAGCACCTGAATCATCCGATTGTTGTCCAGGCCGATCTCCACCGGAGTCATCACGAATTGGTCGCCCTTTTTGACATAGGTAACCGCCTGGCCACCGACCCGGATCACGCTCTGGACCGGGACATAGGTCGCCTTGTCAAACTGATCGACAATGATCTCGGCCTGACAGCTCATGCCCGTGCGCAGATCCGGATTTAAACCGTCGATCTCAATATCGGTCGGATAGACCTTCAGATCGGGATTCATAAACATGCTCTGTGCGTCCGGCAGCGGTGCGATCTTCGAAACCTTGCCCATGAAAGTCTTTCCAGGAATCGCGTCCACGGTCACGATGACCGGGAGGCCGAGGCGCATTTTCTTCAGATTAGACTCGTGCACCTGGACCACGGCTACCATCGCGTCTGCGGTCGGCAGGTAGATCAGCTCCTGGCGCTCACGCACGGTCTGCCCCTCGTCCAGCGGCTCCTGATTGCCTCGGTAGGAGGCGCGGGCCGAAGTGGCATAGACGACCAACCCTGCCCGCGGCGCGTAGATCTTCGTGTTCTCAATCTGACGCTGCAGCTTCTCGAACTTGCTCTGCTCCTGCTTGAATTCCGCCTCGGCGGCCTTCAACTTGGCTTCCGCCTGAATGATGTCGGCCGTGGCCTTCAGCGTCGCACGCTCGAGCGCCATCTTCGTCTGCGCCACATCACTCTTGTACTGAGCAATCTGACGTTTCGAGCTGAAATTGAGCAACAGGTTCAGACTCGCCTTGGCCGACTCAAAACTGATCTCGCGCTGTTGCTGAGTCAAGCGTGCGGAGTCGCGCTCCGACTTGGAGATGTACTTCTGCTCGTAGAGGCGTTCTGACCAGGCAAGCTCTTCGTTGGCCTTCTCCAAATTCGCTTCGGCCAGCGCGATCTCCCCCTTGGCGTCATTGATTTCCTTGGGGAGTGTGCCGTTCTCATATTGATCCAGATCTTCCACGGCGAAGTCGTAGTTCAACTGGGCCAGCGACACGTCCGCTTCCGCCTGGTTCTTCACTACCGCAAGGTTCTCCCGCGCCTGAATGAAGGTGGCCTCGGCGTTCTGTACGCGAATCTCACCATCGACCAAGCTGTCCTCCAACTGGCTGGCGTCCAACTCGACCAGGAGATCGCCCTCCTCTACCAGCGTCCCCTCGGGGATCAGATAGATGATCGTCGTCGAACCCTCGACCTGCGAGGTCAGGATCTCCTGCTCCAAGGCACGAATCGTTCCCGATTGCGCCACACTGATCGTCAGCGGGCCTTCCTGGACTGCAAACAGGTCCCCTTGCCCAGCATCGTCCGTGGCCCCACTCTTGTTCAAAGCCAATACCAAGGCAGCTACAAGCAAGATCAATAGACCTCCGCCCGAGGCAACCGCCCACTTCCGTTTCGACATTCTCTCTTTTAAAGCCGCCATTATTCTTCTCCTCCCTCATCGGAGACAAATTCCGTCCATAGCCCGTTCTCGTCCACTTCCAGGATGTCCATGTCGACCTGGATCTGAAGCTCGCCCAACCGATAGGTGATCAGGCTCGCCGTGAGCGAGTCCTCCGCTTCGACCAGGGCGTTTTGCGCTTCCAGGACGTCACGGATTTCGTTCAAGCCCGCCTCCTGCTTCATCTTCTCGCTGTCGACACGAATCTGGGCAACTTCCAAGGCCCTGGAACCAATTCGAATCTGCTCGCGCGATTCCTGGAGCGAGCTCAAACCGTTGCGAACCGCCAATTTGATGCGGTCTTCCAGTTCCTGGACGCTGCGGACCGCGGACTCGAGTGAAATCAGTGAATTGCGATAGCTATTGCGCTCCGAGGTCCGCTCCAAGGGCAGATCGATGTTCAGAAGCGCGGAATACCGGCCCTTGCTCGGATCGAAATCGGCATCGTCCTGATCCGCGGACCCCAGCCCCCGGCTCGCTCCGGCCGATCCGTTGCCCAGTAGGGTCAGATCAGCGCGCAACTGGTCCGCCGCAATGGCGACCTGGCGCTGGGCGTCGAACACTTGGCCGATGGCCGTGCGCAGATCGAGCCGCTTCTCCAATGCGATGATGACCGCTTCACGCGGATCGAACTCGTACTGTCCAGCGTTCTCCATGGTCGGCTCCTCGAGCACGATCAGGGCGTCCGCGTCGGGGATGTTCTCCTCGCTCAGGGCGTCCTCCTCCGCCAGGTCGAGAAACGCGCTCATGCGGGTACGCAACGACTCCAACTCCGTCCGGTCGAGTTCGATCTCTGCGTCGAGCGGTAGGCCCAATTCCATCTTGAAGGAGTCCAGCGAACGTCGGTAGGACTCCTGAGCGGAGATCCACCGCTGGCGGGCGGTCAGCTCACTACTGATCGCCTGCAACACCTCCGTCTCCGTGGCCTTGCCCGCGTCGGCATTGCGACGGGTCCTGCGCGTCGTGGAGATACTGCGCTCATAGGATCGCGCGGCGTTTTCGATGCCGTCCAGGCTCTGGAGCACTCCCAAATAGCTGTTCGCGATGGAAACTGAAAAGGTCTTCTTGTACCGCTCAAATTGATAGATGGAGTAGATCACATCACGCTCGGCCTGGGTCAGGGGCTCGGTAACGATGAACTTGCCGGATCCACGCAAGAGCGGGATCGAGATGGATGCGTCACCGTAAATCCCCATGGAGGAGGACTTGTCCTGGGTCAGCAGCTTGACGAGGTCAAGCCCGAGATTGGCCCCAAACGACGCCCCGTTCTGCAACTGCTTGGTCCATCCCAGTCCGCCCTTCGATTCCAGCCCGGAGACATCCTCTTCCCCGCTCAGATCCGTGCTCAATGTGTTGTCGAGATTGCCTTGCCACGTCCCACGAAACGCATCCCTCGCCAGATCGAGGCGCAGGGCGGTCGAAAAGACATTCTCCTTTTGTGACTGGAATTCCCGGCTGTTTCGCGCCGCAACTTGCAGCGTCTCGAGCAAGGTCAACTTCATCCCGCCCGGCGCCAGCCAGGGCGCGTTCTCATCGGCCTCCAACTCCTCCCGGGTGAAATACTCCTTGTCCGGCCATTGCTCGATCGGTTCGATCGCCTGTGTCCCCAACGAGGCCGGGGAAGAGATGGGCAGCTCCTGATCCTGGATCAGCTTCTTGCGCAACATCTCTGCCGGAGAGTCGATGGTGAACGGCTCCTGCTTTCCCAACGCGGTCTCCTGGGCGGACGCGATGATGTCATAGGCCACCTTGTCCGCCTCCGTTCGGTACTGCTCGGGGGATTTACACGAAGTCACAAAGAGGCAGATTCCCAGAAGACCGACCGCGCAAGCGCCCCCGGATCCGAGCGGACCCAATAGGGGCAACGCACGGGCGTTCCTCTGGGAGGATGCCCTGCCGTCTACGCCAATAGCCTGAAAAGAGTGCTCCATGGTTCAAGGAGTTCCTTGTTGTGTTTGGAATCATACCGTCCGGGTGATTTCGCACCCATCCGTCGGAAATAATAGGAAATGAGGACTTTGTCAGACGGAATCCGATGTGGCGAATCTGAACCGCAACTTCACCAGACCAACGATGAAAACCGCGTTCTATTGTGTATTCACGTAGATCTGCTCACGTCCAGCGAAGAGTCCAGCCATGTCAGCAGCCGAGCGGTAAGAGTGGGGAAATCGCTCGGCCCGAGCAGCTCGTGCCGGCCACCCGGGAAGAATTCGAGCTCGATCCGGGCTGCGCCCTTTTGCTGTAACCGATTGACCAGACGATGGATTCCGGAATTATTCGGACCGGATAGAGCGTCATCGGTCCCACTGACAACCAAGACGGGGAGGTCAGGCGGCACCGTGAGAGGCGGGCGCCCATACCAGAGCCGCAGCAGCCCCCCGAACAGCTCCGCAAAAAAACGGTGCGAAGCCACACCCCCGCACAGGGGATCGGCGGCGTACTGCAGGACCCGTTCCGGATCGCGACTGACCCAGTCGTACCGGGTCCGATTGGGCCGAAACCGGCGATTGAACCCGCCGAACACAAACCGATCCAGGAATCGCGCCGGCTGGTTGGGCCCACGAAACCGCCCGCCCAGGCGGGCGACAAATAGGGCGGCCAGGAGCTCATACCTCGATTCCCACCCGTTGCTGCCCGAAAGGACAACCCCGGCGATCTCCATCGGCCACCGGCGGACGAAGTCCTGCACAAGAAATGAACCCCAGCTGTGCCCGAATAAGATGATGCGATGCCCCGGCAACGAGGAGGTCCGCTCCCGTACATCCCGGACCCGTGCGTGCAAGCGAGCGACCGATTTCTCCCAGGTGCCCGGAGGGTAAACTCCGAGCGTGCCGGATTGCGCCTCCTCCGGTCCCTGTCCGGGGTGATCGTGCAAATAACAGGCGAAGCCTTTTCCTGCAAGGAACTCAGCCAGCGGGCGGTAGCGGCCGGAATACTCGCTCATGCCGGTTGCCACGACTACCGAACCACGCTGCGGCACACCATCGGCCGGGAACACCGCCCATCCCGGACACGGTTCGCGACTCGCCTCGCTGAATGGGGCCGACACGACCTCCATCACTCGATCCGCGTGGTGTCCTGGCGGTTGCCGGCACCGGAGGTCACCGTCATGACAACGGGCAGCCGATCCTCTCCCATGTCGCAGATCTTCCCATCCACCCGAACCAGGACATTCTCAGGCCGCCCGATGCGCACCTGCACGCGGTGGCCGGACCACTCACGCAGATATCCGGAATCAAAGAAACCCTCCTCCACGATCGTCCCCTCCACCCGCACCGAAAGCCAGGTGCGCCCCATCAACTCGAGCCCGACCCGATGGGGGGACTCGGGGGAGGGACGGTGGAACGGATTGATCTTGGGCGAGACCTGAACAACCGCGGCCCGCTCGGCATGCTGGCCGAGCTCCTCGTTCGAGTAATGCTTGGCGGCCACCTCGGGCGCCTTCTTCGGAAGGGTCGCGATCGCCATCACCGTGAGTGAGAAAACGACCAGGACCATGATCGCGGTGCCGGAGAGCCACACCCAGGAGGGCACCCCCGTCGAGGGTGCCTGTTTTCGCGACACTCGATCCGCACGCTGAGGTGACGGATCTGCCTTTTTCATCGAGGATGAATCGGGCTTCGCACCAGAGGCGGTCTTCACATGCCCAATGAGCTGACTCAGCCCCCGGCGAACCACCCGCCCGGCGGAACCGTCGGGGGAATCGCCGCCAGCGGGGCGCCCGCGACGCCCTGGCACCGAGAACGGGACGGCCTCCCGCCGGTGCGATGCGTATTTGCGCACCATCTCCGCGGCGTCCAGCCCCAGGTAGTCCGCATAGGTCCGGATGAACCCACGCGCGTATACCGGCGCCGGGATCCCGGAAAAGTCGCCCTCTTCCATTTCGCGCAGCGTCTGCGCATTGATCTTTGTGTCCTCCGCGGCCTCATAGATCGAGATTCCCTGAGCCTCGCGGGTATTTTGAAATGTGCGGCCGATCGCGGCTTCAATAGATTCCATAATATGCACCCCTCAGGTCCTTCTCATATCCCACCCGACCGGTCCGTTGCAAATGAGAAGACCGGTGACTGCGCGCAAATTGCAAACCATCAAAAAAACGTCAAGAGTTCAATAATGCCTTGCAATCATGGCCGGCGCGAAGATTATTGCCCCGGGACCAAACCTGACTCACGCCTTGAGCGACGCAACCATCCAATCGCGGTTTCGCCACTCGGATCCACATCTTACGAAGCCGTCCCGCTGATTGCAACATAACTCGACCGCACACCCATGAAAATAAACGGCATGCCATCCACCCTCTTTCATCCCAGACGCAGCGTGCCCACTCCGCCATGAACCTGGCCAATAAACTGACGCTTACCAGAATCCTGCTGGCCGTGCTCTTCCTGCTCATGCTCCTATCCGGCCTGCCCGGCGGGACCACTGCCGCCCTCGTCACCTTTATCATCGCGAGTCTCACCGACTATTTCGACGGACATATCGCGCGTTCCCGAAATATGATCACCAACTTCGGCAAGCTCATGGACCCGCTCGCCGATAAGATCATGGTCTCCTCCGCGTTCATCGCCTTCGTCGGCCTGCACTGGATCCCGAGCTGGATCGCCGTCGCCATCATCGGTCGGGAATTCGCCGTCACCGGCCTTCGCAATCTCGCGGCCAGCCAGGGTAAAGTCGTCCCCGCCGACGGGTTCGGTAAGGCCAAGACCGTGTCGCAGATCGTCGCCATCATCACCATCCTGGTCGGCTACGCGATCCAGATGGACCTCATGGAAGGATTGGGCTGCTGCCTCTGGCTCGGAGTCCTCTTCCCCACACCCTTCCAATGGATCACCTGGATCCTGCTCGCCGTCGCACTCGTGCTCACCCTCTATTCCGGGGCCAACTACATCCGTCAGAATTGGAACATCATCTTCGAAAAGGGCTGCTGAACCGCTCAACCGATCGGCAGCTCTGTGCTCGACCCAGGCGGGTCGATGCTCGAGGCTGTCCGAAAAGTTGGAAGGCGAAGCAAGATCGGGGTCGGAGGCGCTTGCGGTCTCGGGATCGAAAGGATACGGGATGAAATTCGGACACGAGAAACCGGATGGTTCCACCGTGTTGTTGCTGTTCCGAAAGATGAGGCAGCGAGGTTTGAGCGGTGCATGAGGACAAGGTACCTTAGCAGGGCAGGAACCGATTCCGATCCCGACACCGATTCGGGCAGTGATCTGACCGATCGGCAACCATGGCCTGGAGGCGACGCCTGAAGGAGCGTGCCGTTTCGGACGACCTCATGCCACCAACCCATCCCCACACCATCCAGCCTCTCACCCCAATCCCCAACCGAATCGATCCCTATGATGACCCGTCTTACCTGCTGGATCGCAGCCTGCTTCGGCCTCGGCTACCTGCCCAAGGCACCCGGCACATGGGGTACCCTTCTGGGTTATCCGATCTGGCTTGGTCTCAGCCTGTTGCCCTATCAGGACCTCCTACCCGCGCGGCTTTTGACCGCTGGTCTGCTCGCCCTGATCGCCGTACCGATCTGCTGGATCGCGGAACGGGCGGTCGCCGAAATCGATCCCGGCTGGGTCGTCCTGGACGAGGCCATCGCCATCCCCTTCTGCCTGCTCCTGTACCGCCCCACAGGAGGTTCCTTGCTGCTTCTGCTGCCCTTGAGTTTCGCGCTCTTCCGCCTCTTCGATATCCTCAAGCCCCCACCGATCTTCCAGATCCAACGCCTGCCCGGCGGCTGGGGCGTCGTCCTTGACGATGTTTTGGCGGGTTTTTACACTGCCTTTGCGTTATGGTTGTTGAAATGGATCGGTGTCCCGGGCCTCTGAGCTCGAGGGGCGGTCCCTCGCACCCGAACCCGCACCGAGGTCATCCGAAGCTGCTGCGTGTGTTCAACCCCAATCAAGGCCGCGATATGGATCGAGTTGTGCCCCAATTCATTCGCCCGCGACGGCCGATGTTGCTCCCAGCAACCTCCGCCGGCACCTGCTTACTGCTCCTCTGCCTGGGCAGCCTCTCGGCCGTGGAACCGTCCGCGTCCGAGACCGTCTCCGAGGCCGCCACAACCGGTTTGACCCTGCTGGACATCATCCGGCTGGGCGGATTTCTGATGTATGTCCTGGCCGGTATCAGCATTCTCGCGCTCGCCCTCGCGCTGTTCTACGCGATCACCCTGCGTAAAGAGGCCCTGATCCCCGCACGCTTCTTCAGTGAGGCGACCGATGCGGCGCATAACCAGGGGGTCGACGGCCTGGCCGCCGTCTGCCGACGCTTCGACTGCCCCGCCGCACGTGCCATCATGGCCGGCATCCAACAGGCCCGACGTTCCACGCATCCCGACCCCCAAATGGTCCTCGGCGCCATCGAAGCCGAAGGCAATCGTCAGGCTCAGAAGCTCTGGCGAAGAATCCAATACCTCAACGACCTCGGGGTCATCGCACCCATGGTCGGACTGCTCGGAACCGTCCTCGGCATGATTCGCTCCTTCAATGCAATCTACCTGCAGTACGGGACCTCCAAGCCGGTCACCCTCGCAGGCGGTGTCGCACAGGCGCTCATCACCACCGCGACCGGCCTGGCCATCGCCATCCCCTGCCTCTTGCTCTATAGCTTCTTCCGCGGCCGGACCTCCTACCTCATCGGCCAGATGGAAGAGCGCTGCGAGGCTCTCTCCGCCCACATCCTCAACGAGCAGTGACCGGCGTGTGACCGCGGGAGGCATGCTATGAATTTCCAACGCTCCAATCCCGAAGGCGGGCTCTCGTTCCAATTGGCGCCGATGATCGACGTCGTCTTCCTCTTGCTCATCTATTTCATGTCCGCCTCCATCTTCGGCCAACTCGAGCGCGAGATCGACATCACCGTGCCCCGCGCCGAAACCGGCGAAGAGGCCGAACGCCAAGAGGGTGAAGTCATCATCAACCTCGACCCGAACGGCGCTATCACCGTAAACCGTCGTGCCCTCTCCCGGGACGACCTCGCCGAGCTCCTCACCCGTCTGGGCGAGCTCTTCCAAGGACAATCTGTCATCCTCCGCGCCGACGAACAGACCCCGTACCATTACATTATCGATACGCTCGACCTCTGCCGACAGGCCGGGATCTGGAATATTTCTTTCGCGACGCTGCAACCCGAGAGGGAGTGAGCCCGTGAGTCCGACACCCTACCGCCCCAGCAACCGCAGGCACTCCTCTGCCACCCAGGCCCGACCCTTGCTGCTCCTGGTGATGCTCGGCACCGCGGCACTCTTCCTCCTCACGCCGAACCCACTCCACGCCCAGCAGCAGGCCGCGGGCGCCGCGGACGAAGACCTGCGCATCGCCGAAGGCCTGTTCCAGCGGGAACTCTACCCGCTCGCCGAAGAGGCCTTCGCGGATTGGTGCCGTCGCAACCCCAACCACCCGCAATTTCCACTGGCACGCTTTCGACAGGCCGAGGCCATGCGCCTCCAAGGTCGGTTCGAGGCCGCACGCCCTCTCTACCTCTCCCTCGTTCAACCCACCACCGGCGCCCGGCCGGCAAGTGCGGGCTACCGTGACCTCGCCCTCTTTCGTATCGGCGAATTTGAGCTGACCCAAAACCGCGGGGCCCTCGCAGCGGATGCACTGGCCGGGATCGAACCCGACAAGCTCCCACCGGCACTGCGGCCCACACACCTGGTCTACTGGGGACGCGCTTGCTACATCGCCAATCAGACCGCGGCGGCCCAAGGGATCTTCCGCAGACTGCTCGAAGACCCGTCGGCGGAATCGACGCCCGCCATGCAGGAACAGGCCCTGTACTTCCTGGGGCGGATCGCGCTCGAGCAGAAGCGCTGGGATGAGGCACTCGACCTGTACCAGCAGCTCGCCGCCCTGCCCGAGGCCGATCCGAATCTGCGGATCGAGGCCGCCCTGCAACAGGTCAACCTTCGCTACCGCCTGCGGCAGTTCGCAGAGGCCGCCGCCGAAGCCGATGCCTTCCTGCGCGAATATCCCAGGCACGCACAGTCACAGGAGGTGCTGAAGACCCTCCTCTGGTCCCAGCTCGCTCTGGGCGACTACGATGCCATCCTGGACCGCCTCGCCAGCAGCGCCCCACGTCTGGAGGATCCCGACCTGCTCTATCTCCTGGCCCACGCATACCGCAACAAGGAGCGATTCGATCTGGCACTCCGGTTCTACGACCGCCTCGCAGCGACCGCGACATCATCCGCCGCCCTCCACGAAAAGGCCGCCTGGGAGGCAGCCCTCACCGCCGCCCATATCGAAACGCCCGCACGCGTCATCCAGCGGGTCAACCAGTTCGCCGAGCGCTATGCGAACTCCCCGTTCATCCCCGAACTCTACCTGCTCGCCGCCCGCAGCTATCTGCAGGCCGGCCAACCGCACAACGCACTGCCGGCCATTGAAGGCGCCATCGAAAGGATCGCCCCCGAATCCCCGGTCTATGAGTCCGCTCTCGGCCTACGCGCCGACATCCTCTTCCAGGCAGGACGCTTCCAGGAGGCGGCCGCGACCTTCGCCGAACTGCGTCGGCGGTTCCCGGACGCGCAGACGGCGGCAGCCTGGGGCCTCGCACAAATCCGCGCGCTCAATGCCGCCGGCGATCACGCGGCCGCATTGCAGCGAGTCGAGGCCATCGGCACCGCCTTCGATACCCTCCCCGACCGCAAAGAGGGACTGATCTTCGAGAAGGCCGTCGCCCTGGCCGGGCTCGGGCGGACCGATTCGATGCTCCAAACGCTGGAAGCCTATCTCAACCTGCCCAATGCGCAGCGCAACCTCGCAAAGGCCCAATTTCTGAAGGGCATCCGCCTCTTCGCCGATGAGCAGTGGCCGGAGGCGATCGCGGCCCTCGAAGCCGCCCTGAAGGAGCCCAGCCTGCCCAAGGAGCTGATCGCACAGGCCCAGACCCAGCTGGCCGTCGCCTGGCAAAAGGAGGGCCGCCCCGAGCGTGCCGCCGAGCTGTTCCGCAAGTCCCTGGCCGACGGTCGGGCCGCCGCACTCTCGGATCAAACCCTCCTGTGGCTGGCACACTTCGACTTGGAGTCCGACCGCTTCGAAGAGGCCCAGCGCCCCCTCGTGATCCTGCTCCATCGCGAGCTTCCCCAACCACTCCGCCAAGCCGGCTTGCTGGCCTCAGGATACGCGCACCTCGGTCAGGGCTCGCTCGAGAAGGCAGTCGAATCCCTGCAAGCGGCACAGACCCTCGAACCGACCAATCAGACCGGTATCGAGGCGGCCCTCGCCCTCGGCGACCTCTATCGAGGCGATCCCGGGCGACTCGATCAGGCGCGAAACGCCTTCGGCACGGCATTGCAGCATGCGGGCGGAAACTGGCCCGAACTGGCCGCCCGCGCTCGGTTCGGACTCGGCCAGGTCGCCCAGGACAAGGGCGAGCCTGCCGAGGCGGCGAAACAGTTTATGGGACTGGCGATCCTTTACGATCTACCCGATCTTACGCCGCGCGCGCTCGCTCTGGCCGCCGAAGCCTTCGAGGCGGCCGGACAGCCCGACGCGGCACAGGAGGCGCGCGCTGAACTCAAACGCCGATATCCCGCCGACTCCACCCCGGCCGATTCCACCGACCTCCCGACCAATTCCCCATGATCCGCGAATGGAAACTCCAGCCGCGCAGCCGCAAATGCGCCGCCTGCGCGCAACCCTTTGAAGAAGGGGATACCTGCTGTTCCGTCCTGCACCCGAACCCGGATGAGCCGAGCGCGATCATGCGCAGCGACTTTTGCCGCGCATGCTGGAAACAACGTCCACCCAATGGCATGCTCTCCAGCTGGAAGGCCAGAATCCTCCCGGTCGCCCCACCCCCGCCACTGCCGCTCGAACTCGACATCGCCGAGGCCCTGCTCGACCGGTGGTCGCCACCTCAAACCGAGGCAGCTGCCCACGGCTGCCTGATCCTGACTGCGCTCCTGGAGCGAAAGAAGATCCTGATCGCAAGATCCAGCTTTGAGGAAGACGGCAAAGCCTTTACAGTATACGAACACCGGAGATCCGGTAGGACCTTCGCCATCGAACAAAAACACCTGGCACTGGACGACCTTGAAAAGATCCAGGCACAGGTCATGGATTTGTTGAACCGCGCCGCCGAAGACGAGGATCTGATCCTTCAGGCGGAGGCACCCGACGCCGAGCAATAGAGGCCGCAGGCTTCCTAACCTTCGAAAACCCAACGAACACCCGCCCGATCCAGGGGAGTTGTCCATGAAATCCGTACCGCCATCCCATCCGCCTCTCGCGACCCACACCCGACTCAGCGCGCTCCTGGCTCTGATGGCTTGCGTTTGGATCGCCTGCCCCACCATCGAAGCCGCCGAAATCCTGATCCATTCCGGCCAAACCTTCGATGCCCCGAGTCCGGTCCTCGAAGCTCAAACCCTGCGGGATCTGCAACGCGGAATCGCCATCCAGACGCCCTTTATTTACGAAATCCGCTGGGACAACGCACCGGTCGCGCCGATCGACCCCGCAGCCCTTCCCCTCCCCACTCCAGGCCATACCCAGAACCGGGTCACCCTCTTCCCCAAGGACGCCCCCCCGATCGAAGGCGAACTGGTGCGCATCACCCTCGACTCGATTGAGCTGCGCACCGGCACAGGAGACAGCATCCAGGTGCCGGTCGCCGATACCCGTTTGCTCCGCTTCCCCGCTCCGCGCCCCTGGAGCCAATTCTCCGAACTCGCGGAGCTGCATGACCCCATCCTCGAACAACTCTTTCCATCCCTCCTCGAATCACCGATCACCTCCGAGCCGCTGATCGTGCAGAGGAGCCTCCGCTCCTCCGTCGACGGCCTGCGATCCGAGATCCGAAGGACCGTCGAACGCTTCGCGGGACGGCCCGATTCCATCCCCGTACAGGCCTTCACCGCCGCCCCCGACACGCGACTCAAGATCCTTCATATCACCGCCATCGACGCCGACGGCCGCCTCTACCACTTCGTTGACGGGCAGTTCCGGATGGAACGGACACCGCAGGGGAGCACCGAGATGCATTGGACGGCACCCCATCCCACTGAGGCACACTTGCTGAGCACCCAACTCGAGGTCCAGTACACACGCGCCCAGAGCAGCGAGATCGACCACACCTTTCGCGCAGGCGTGAACGCCCGCCAGCGGCTGGAATTGGAGGTCCCCGAAGAGCGTCCCGTCGATTGGGCGGTCTCCCCCGGCACACCGATCGCCTTCTCCGAACCGGAGCCTGGCCGCCTCGTCTGGGAATACCAGGGCCTCCCGACCGCGTCCGACACGGCACACACACTCCATATCGATTGGTCGGAGTAGAACGCGGCACGACAGAGCGTGCCGCGGCGCGAGGGGCTTTGGCCCCCGCGCGAAGGTCGGAGGTCAGCGCTTCGCGCTTTCGCGGCACGACAGAGCGTGCCGCGGCGCGAGGGGCTTTGGCCCCCGCTCGAAGGTCAGAGGTCGGAGGTCGGAGGTCAGAACCAGAGCGCTTCGCGCGAGTTACGGGGGCTGTCCCGCACAAACCTTTTGCCACAATGATTGAGGCATCCCCCGAGCCACAGTCCACCCTGTCCACCCTGTCCACCCTGTCCACTCCTCGCCGGCCTCAGGCTTCCGGCCCCCCAGGCCGGTCCCCAGCTTTTCCCAAAGTTATTCACTGGTTATTCACAAGCGCAGGTCTACAGCCGTGCTGCCTGTGCGGTCCCGCCCCATATCGAGCCTGCGCTGCGGCGTCATCACAGCCCCAAAATATTGACGCATAGAATTGACAACCAACAGTTTACATTGAGTCCACAGGCCGGGTGGCGCCGGATAAAAAAGGGCTGATGGGAAGAGCCTGTCCGGCCTGTGATGAACCTTTCACACCTGTGATTAACGCTCCTTGGGGTCCACTTTGAGAAAGTTATTGACAGCCCGGAACCGGCCCCTGTGTGTCGACTCACAGCGCGAGCGGGGTGGGCTCAAACAGGTGGCGCGTCGGTGGTCACGATGATGGTGCGGGAGACCGTGCGGGAGCCCTTGTTTGCAAACCAGAACAGGCCTTCGGCAACCATATCAAACCGGAGGATCCATTCACCGGCAGGCAGGCAGGGCAGCCGTGCGGCAAGCTTCAATCGCTCCCCTGGTGGAAGATCCCGGGGCAGCGCGATCCTCGCGTAATCGAGGTCCTTAAGGGTCCCGTCCGACGCGTGCAAGCAGGAGACACCGACCCGCACGTGCCCCATGCCATCGCGGATCGCTTCGGCACGCCACCGAGTCAGACCGGTATTGAGTAGCTCGAGCTCCACAGGGAAGGTTTGATCCGGAGGCACCACCACGGGCAACTCGACCCGTTGGAAGCGTGCCACCATCGTTTCGGGCCGCAGGGAATCGGCCCAGATCACGCCCTTGGCCGCCACGACCAGGTGCATCGGCGCCAGCATGTTGAGTCCGTGCTCCAAAACAGCACAGCGCCAACGCGACAATCGCTTCTTCAGAAAGAGACGCGGTGCCGCCCTGAGAAAGGGATACGCAGGCATGATTCGCAGGCGCCCGTGCCCGAGGGTCCCGTTGAGCGGGCGAATCCAGGCATTGGAAAACCCGGCGCCCAAGCAGGCACGTCGCAGGGTTCGTGGGGGGAGATCCTGTTCCAATACCCCGAATTGCTCCATCTGCGCGATCGATTCCGCCTGCTGCGCGTGACCGCGTCCCGGCTCCTGAAGGACCAATACGCCATGCGGTCGAAGCACCCGATGAAACTCGGCTACGGCCTCAGGCCAGTTCGGGACGTGGTGCAGCGCGCCGTAGCAGACCACCCCATCGACCGAGGCATCGGCCAACGGGAGGGCCGCCATGTCACCCGCAACCAGGCTGCTGCCCGGACGCAGGCGCCCCTGACCGACCCTGAGCATGTCGTGCGCCAGGTCGCAGGATATCGTTGCATATCCCAGCTTCTGCAGCCACTCGCTGACCCAGCACGGGCCGGCACCGACGTCCAGAATCCGCGCACCGGGACCGAACGGGAGATTCTCCACCAGCGCCGCAAAGACCTGGATTTCGGTCAGCGCACGATCGACATCGAGTCCGTTCCGGGCGAGAAACGGTTTGCTCCGAAGCCACTCGGTGTGACCGATTTTTTGGACATGCAGCTTTTCGGCTTCGCGACTTCGCTGATATGATTCTTTGGCCATGCGGACCTCACGCGGATGAATTGCCGCCCGGAAAGGGCGCGGGCGTCCCTCCGCGGCGGGCGCCCTCTTCGGAGGGATGGGTTCGAAGCATCCGGGCCACGCTATGGGATGGAAACCGGCTTTGGAGTATGATTTGCCAAAGCGAAAATACAAGGCATGAATGGAAAAGGATCAGATCCTCGATCTCACACGCCACCCTGGATGACCGCTTATGAACCGTTTGACCGCCCTCGCCACCCTCCGGCTGACCTGCCTGCTCGCGCTCGCGGCAGCGGTTCAGGCCTGCCATCGCCCCGCCCTCGACGCCTATGCCAAGCGGGAAGCCAAGCATCAGATCGCGCTCCTGCCCGGCGATCCGGTGACCCTGACCAGTTTTAGGGGGGGGATTGAGGTCCAGGGGACCGATTCACAGCAGAGCTGGATCAGGACACATTCGGTCGCCGGCGGGCGCAACACACAGGAGGCGGAGTGGCGCCTGGAACAGATCCGCCTGGTCGACCAGGCATCTTCGAGCAAGGCATTCTCGATGGTCAGCACCGATCCCAAGCCCCGCGGGCTGCGCAGTGACCTCATTGCCCAGGTCCCGTCCACGTCCTATATCGTTGCCGAGACGGGAGAAGGCTCCATCCAGGCCCGCAATTTGCTCCGCGGGATCCGCGCGACGACCCGTGACGGCGCGATCGTGCTCAATGATATATCCGGTAACATCCAGGCCGAAACGACTCGCGGCGGAATCGTCGGCAAGGGGCTCACACTCCCGGCGACCGGAATGCCGCACCACTTCGAATGCCACAACGGCAAGATCGATCTGGAAATCGACGCGATTGAGGCGCCGGTCTTCGCCTCCACCAGGCTTCAACCCATCGAGCTCAGCCTGCCGATCGGCCCTGGCTACAGGTTTTTCCTCGCCTCGAAGAAGGGCTTGAGCACGATTCTCGGAGACGACGGACCCATCGCGCAATCCGAGAAAGGCATGCCGCTGGAGCTGCTCATCCCCGGGACACCGCTGGTCGACGTCCATATCGAGAACCACAAAGCCCCGATCACGGTGCGGCTCGGAAGAAAAGCTCCCACAAAAAAGGCACGTCCGCAGATGGGGCTCTAAACTCGAGGTCCACCCTCCCCGCGGTCGCCGGGCGGATCCGCCCGATCGGCAACCATTGCCAGGAGGAGCCCGCCTTTTCGGCCGGGATTAGCCACAGAGGGCTCAGAGTTCACAGAGAGATTCCTCAATTTGCCATCGACGAGACAGCCCCCACTTCAGCCGGGGTGCTTTTAGATGGGAAAGAGTTGGGCTCGATTCGCGGGCATGAACCGGACAAATTCCTACCCATAGATTTGCATTCAACCGGGGATCATAGGATATAGGTTTCACTTTGCGGGGTGTAGCGCAGCTTGGCTAGCGCGCCACGTTCGGGACGTGGAGGCCGTGGGTTCAAATCCCACCACCCCGACCACTTTCAAAGAGGGGCCGTTCGACTTGATCATCGAACGGCCCCTCTTCTTTTCATGCGAAGACGCGTGACCGCCAGGATCCGGTTCATGAACACGCAGCCGCGCCTGTTTTCCAAGCGGTAACCTGCTTTCGTGGTTTCACGCTCCCGCTCAAAACAGTCGGATTGGTCGGAGAAGTTGGTTTCCCGCGATTCTGATGACCGGCACTACGTCCTACTCCGTCGTGGGCGCCAATGCTTGAGCTGCCTGAGCCAACTAAAAGCCATTGTGTGGTTGACAAATTCAGCTTGTCGAATACAAAAGACCGGTGGGGTGGGACAGCTTGTTACGCTGGAAGGGCCGACCGATGAACGACAGGAGGACAGCAGCGTCATCCGCGATAATCCTCAAAGGCTTGCCAGTGGTGCTTTTTCCTGAGGTGGCTCGCAGCGTAAGGCGATACCATGGGTAAGATGAGAGCCAGCGGAGGTTATCGGGAATTGCGCAGTTTCCAGATCTCCACCGTGATCTATGACGCCACGTACTGGTTCTGCGAGAAGTTCCTAGATCCCCGGTCGCGTACTGTGGACCAGATGATGCAGGCCGCCCGGAGTGGCCGTCAGAATATCGCCGAAGGCAGTCGTGCCGCAGCCACTTCGTCACAGACCGAACTACGTTTGGTCAATGTCGCCCGCTCCAGCTTGGAGGAGCTTTTGCTTGACTACGAGGACTACCTGCGACACAGACGCCTTCCGCAGTGGCGTTCCGACAGCCCGGAAGCCATGGCCGTGCGACAAGCCCCACGGGAGAATCGGTCGGATCGGTCGGATCGGTCGGATCGGTCGAATCGGAATCGCGATCGGCTTCGCTATCTGGCTTTCCCAACGCTCCCGCTATCTTCCGTCCCCTTCCGGGGGATGCTTGAGTCGGTGCATCATCTGAAAATAGCGGAGGCTGTCACGCACTGGGTGGATGCGACTCGGGCGCATGCCCTCACGATAGATCGTGCGAATCCGCGCGGAGCCGATCCGCATGCCGCCGCGCGAGGCGTGGATGAGCATCTCGGTTTCCGAGTCGAATCGGAACACGGTCGGCTTCCAGACGCGCAGGCAATCACGGTGAATCAGGCGGTACCCGCATTGAGAATCCGGAATCGCCTGGCCCGCCAGCTTGCTGATTCGGCTGGACGTGAAGCGGTTGGTCCAGTAGCGAATCAGCGGCATCGAGCCGGGATCCGTCATGCGGGATCCCACGATGATGCGTAGCCCAGGGTCGGCCCTGGCGGTAGCGACCAGCCCGATAAGGTCCCCGGGGTCGTGCTGGCCGTCGGCGTCGAGCGTGGCGATCCAATTGCCTTCAAAACTCGTGCCGGCCGACAGGATATGGCGCAACCCGTTCCAAATGGCGGCCCCTTTGCCTCGATTCATCGGATGCCGCAGGACGTGCGCTCCGGCTCGCGCCGCCACCACGTCCGTCCCGTCATCAGACCCGTCGTCCACGACGAGTACGCCTTGCACGAAAGGCACCAGGGTCTGGATCAGAGAGCCGAGGTTTTCAGCCTCGTTGTAGGCCGGAATCAAGGCCCACAACCCCAAGCCGTCAGGTCCGAGGGCCGTCTCGATCATCTGAGCATTCAACATCTCCACCAAGCCCAGTCCTCCCATGGAATACCATTCTGTTCAGCCGGATGGCTCGTGGCCACGGCGTCGCAAGTTCTCGATCAGCTGCAGGGATCGCCGCAGGTCCTCTTCGACGTCCCAAAACGGATGGAATACAAACCACTGCTCCGGCGCCATGGCGATGCCCGCCTCCAGGCACGCCGCGATCTGCGTCATGGGGCCGGTGAGGTCCTTGGATGGTTCAAAAGGACCGAGCGGGGGCCAAAGACGAAAATGAAAACGCGGCCCCGGCAGCCGGATCAAAAAGCCGGGAAGGATGGGCGTACCGGCCAGCATCGCCATGCGGAGCGGTCCCAACGGCAGTCGCGCGGGCGCACCGAAAAAGGGGGTGGTGCCGCGGGAGGCGGAAAAATCGCGATCCGCCAGTACGGCCACGATCCCATTCCTGCGCAGTAACTGGATGCAACTACGTGCGGCGCCGCCACCCTCCACGATCTCCATTCCCCGGGCTCGACGACGCGCCATGAAGAGTTGATTGACGCTCGGGTCCGGCATCGGTAAGGCGACGACCTGCAACGAATGGCCAAGACCGCTTAGGAATGCGGCACCCATCTCCCAATTGCCGAAATGTGAGCCCAACAGAAGCGCTCCCCGTCCCTGAGCGAGCGCCTGCTCCAGGTGCTCCACTCCCTGGATCATGAACCGCTCCGAGATTTCCTTCTCTGTCAGAGATCGCTGGAACCGGAAGAACTCCAAGAGGTAGCTGCCGAAGTTGGCGAAGACGTTGCGCACGGACTGTTCCATGGCAGGCTCGCCGGCCTGGATACCGAGGTGCCGATAGATGTGGTCCAGATTCGACCTTACTCCGCGGCGCCCCTCGACATCGCGGCGATAGAAAAGGCCGGAGAGGCGTTGCACCAGGCGATAACTGAGCTGCAGAGGCAGGCTTTTGGCGGCCACTTCCGCCAGTCGATATTGAAGGTAATTGGTCGTCACGGGGCTTCCGAGGGTTTAGGCCTCCGGTGAAACAGAGGCGGCGGCCCCGAGTTTCTCCGGCAATTCCCCGGCATGAAAGCCCTCCAGAGGGGTCTCGGCAAGGATATTCTGCCAAATCCGGTACGAGGCATCCGATCGGCCCCACTGTTTGGAGATGGCCGCGGCAGCCTCCCGCGCTTGGGGATTGGCGATCCAATCGGCGAGATGGCGGCAGGCCTGTTCGATGTTTTCCGCGAATCGACTGCACCCCAGCGCCTGCAGTCGCTCCATGTTGAGCCGCTCCTGACCGGGCAACAGGAAGGCGAGGATGAGCGGCAGCCCACACGCCATCGCCTCGGCCACGGAGATTCCGCCTGCCTTCCCCAGGTAAAGGTCTGCCCGCCGATAGTACGGAGCCTGCTCACCGTCCGGGTCGACATGCAGCGCGGAGACCGGGGTGTGGGGTGTGTTCAGCCTGCGGACCGCATTGCCCAACGGTTTGTTGGAGCCGCACAAGACGTCGAGCACGACCGGCATCCGCTTGCGTACGATGCATTCGACCAGTTCGAGCATGGGCCCCAGCCCCAGCGACCCGCCGCAGAGCAAGATCCTGAGCCTCGAATCGGCATCCGGTGGCAGGAAGGCCGTCTTGGGCTCGGCGCAGACCTCAGCAAAGCGGGGATGAATCGGGATCCCGGCCTCAATTCGTGGGATCCGCATCGGGATCAGCTGCCAATCCTTGTGCGTGACAAACAGGGCGTGGAGCCCAGGGAGGTCCCACGCGGCGTGCGGTACGAGGTCGGTGGCCACTCCGTAGACCTTGGGCCGGGGACTGGACAGCGGCATCAGTTCGGTCGCCCGCAGGACCGTATGGGCCGCGTACGCCTGAGTACAGATCACCACCCGGTACTTGGGCAGCCTGCGCGCAAGGCGTTCGAAGCTCGGTCGAAAGATACGGTCCCAAGCGGCCATCGAGGTGGCCGGCCCCGCTACGCCCTTCTTGGCGGGACGGCGGTACGCGCTGTCCCAGACCATCGGCATGCGCAATAGCACCTTGCGATAGACGGCGCGCATGACGTGGTTGGAGAGCTCGCTCGTGTAGCCGAGGGCATCATGCAGATCAACCCGAATCCCCAAAACTCCTGCGGTACGAGCGAGCGCGAGGGCCGCGGTCCAGTGGCCACAGGGCGGGTCAAATCCCAACACCAAGGCTTTTGGTTCTTCGGTTGGCTTCATGGGTTTCCACTTGATACGAGCGGGAGGCAGGGATTCGGGTAGATCATCCGTCCCTGACCACCAAAATGCCAATCCCGGGGGGGCGTTCTATGCAGATTGTGCGGTCGTTGTCGCCCCGGTGGGAAATAGACCAATCGGGTCTTCCTCTCCGCCCCAATCCCAATCTGGGGAACCCGTCCGTTGACCCTGAACAGCTCGACAGCCAGGGGGAATCCGGTCTTCCACCGACGCTAACCAATTTCACAATACATGGATGTCACGCTGCGTCCAACCTTTCCGTGCATCGAACAGACCGGTCCGAATCGGCCTGACGGTTGCATTCTCCGGGAAATTCAGGCAAAAGATGGGACACCTCCGCCTGAAATCTCCCCCCGTCCACAATGTCACTCTCGTCCTCATCCATTGAAACGCCGAATCCGAATGGCCTGCGCCCGATCGCAGAGGGCCAGTGTCCCACCTTGGGGACCGGAAAGGGTACTGGTATTCAGGCCAAGGGCCTGTGGCATATTTGCCAAACAGTGTCCGCCTTCATCTGGTGCCTGCCGGCCGGCCTCCTGCTCTCAGGCTACGCCACCGGCGACGGCAATGCCCCACCCACCCTGACTCCGTGGAGCCTGGGCGTGGTGGAGCTGATCCTCGCTCTGGCCGCCCTGCGGCTGCTCCTGGTGCCTGTGCGCCAGTTGCGGTGGCGGCATTCGGTCTGGCTGACCCTTTTCTGGGCGGTCGGCACGCTCCTGCTGCACCCGTTTGTCCCATGGTGGAACCGATTCCCGGAGACCCAGGTCTTCGCCTTCAGCATGGTGGTGCACTGGATTTTCGCCTCCTGCCTCGTCACCCAGTCCAACGCCTTGGTCGGTGCTGTCGGAGCGCTGATCGGAGACAGGGAGCTTCAGGAGGAGGCAGAGGTCTTCTTTCGCTCGGTGTGGATCATGTTCCTCACGATGTGGACCCTGGTGGGGATCATGATCACGATGGCCATCATGATCCTGGATGAATCCTCGTGGTACGTCGCCGCCTCGCTCACGCTCATGCGCATCCGCAGCTACCTTTTCGTCACCGCCTTGGTCCCGTTGTCCTTGACGATTTACCTGCTCTGGAAGGCACACCGCAGCTGTGTTGCGATCCTCACCTCACACCGCAGGTTGTCAGACCGCTCGGCTGTTGAGCAGTAGTTCCCGCAGGACATACAGGCTCCATGCCCATAGGCCGATTCCGAGTGCAAGCGCGCCCCATTGGATGCGGTCAAATCGGGACCAGAAGATATGCGGCTGCTCGATCATGCTCTCCAGCCAACCCTCCCGCCATGAGGCCCAGTCCAGGCTCACCCAGAGAAGAACCAATCCGAACAGACCGACGAGCGAGACCGCGGCCACGAACATGGAGCCACCAACCGTGAAGACGTAGTACGCGAGCAGCAGTGTGTTACACCAGGCCAGTGCCAGGATGCACAAAAGGCTGAAGGGTGGACGAATGCTGGCCCGGAGCGAGTACTCAAGCCTGTGGGCGTAATCCCCACGCAACAGATTCCCGGCACGAATCGAGAACAACATCAGCCCCCACAATATCAGGCTTCCCAGTAGAATTTTTTCCGCCATCAATCGCCCGCGCTCCTCTCAGTTGGTCGAGCGTGGCGGGTGCGCGCACAGTCCATCGGTCGGTGGACCGTACACGCACCCGCCGAATTGGATACAATCGTAACAGGAGCCTTCGAGACGCTGAATCGGGAAGGCAAACCACCCACCGTTCTCAGGGTTGGATCGAGCTCGGCAGGAAGGGTGTGCTGAGCATCAACCGATCAGTTGTTGCACGATATACTCGAGGCTGCTGGTCAGTCGCTTGAGGTTATCCAGGCTCACGTTGGGGAACATGGCTACCCGGATCTGATTGCGGCCGAGTTTACGGTAGGCCTCGATATCGAGGATGCCGTTGGTCCTGGCAATCTTGCAGAGGTCATCGGCGGAGACCTCCTCTACAAAGTCCAGAGTGGCCACCGTCGGGCTTCTCAGTGCCGAATCCTTGACATACGGCGTGACAAACGGACTGGCCTCCGCCCACCCGTAAAGGTAATCCGCCTTCTGCCGGGCGACGTCGGCCCAGTGACGCATCCCGCCCTGCTCGTTCATCCATTCCAACTGCCGTGCCATCAAGTAGATCGTGGTAATGGACGGCGTGTTGTAGGTCTGGTCTTTCTCCGAATTGGCCAGGGCCTCCCCGATGTTCATCAGGGTGGGAATGTAGCGCGAGGAATCAGCAGCGATCTTCTGATGCCGTTCCAACGCCTTCGGAGAGAGGATAAAGATGGTGAACCCACCCTCGCTGCCGAAACATTTTTGCGGAGAAAAGAAGAGATAGTCGATCTGCTCCCAATCGAAAAGGAAACCGCCTGCGGCGGAGGTCGCATCACAACAGACCAGGGAGTCGGAATCAAATCGAGAAAGCTTCGGGATCCCTACGCCGGTTGAGGTCTCGCAATTGGTGTAGCAATAGGCGTCCGCACCTTCCATCGCCTGGAAGTCCGGGAGCGTTCCGAAATCAGAGGCAACCTCGCGGGGCGCAAGCCAGGGGACCATCTTGGCCCAGGAATACCATTTCTTGCTGAACTCGCCGCATGTGAAGTGGCATGAGGTCCGCTCGAAGAGCCCGAGGTTGGCCATGTCCCAAGCCAGAGAGGCACCACCGTTGCCGAGTCCGATCTTGTAGCCCTCGGGCAGGTCGAAGAACTGCGCCAGACCGCTGCGGACCCGACCGACCCACGCCTTCACCGCAGGGCGCCGGTGGCTGGTTCCCAGGAGTGAGCCGGAGATGCCGGCCAGGTCCTGGACGAACTCGGTCCGTACCGCGGAAGGTCCACATCCGAACCGAAAGTCGGATGGTAGGAGTTCCTGCGGGATCGTTACAGTAGGAATCGCATCGCTCATTGCATCACTCCTTTTGAGTTAGAAGCTCTCCTTCCGGCTGGGTTCAGCCTCGGGTAGGACAGATACCGTCGTTGATGGAATGATCGGCGGCAAACGAGTCCGGAAAGATCGCCAGAATCCATAATGGCCAGACATTTATCAGGCAAAAGGCCGGGGGGAAGCAAGGCAGGAAGAGAGGTGGGAAGAGAGAAAGGAAGAGTGTGGGAAGAGAGGGAGAGAAGGGAAGGGGTGTCCGAAAAGGCGCCCTCCCTCAGGCGTCGCCTCCAGGCAATGGTTGCCGATCAGGCAGATCGCGGCATGGGCGCGCACACCGGCATCAGGTTGGTCGAGCCAGGCGCCTATAGGGCGTAGCGCCGGCCATCATCAACACGAGTGACCGACCGATCCGACCGATCCTCCCGTGGGACTTGTCGCACGGCCATGGCTTCCGGGCTGTCGGAAAGCTCAATGGCGAGGCAAGATCGGGCTCGGTATCGAATGGGCGCGGGATGGGATTCGGGCATGAGAAACCGGGTTGTGCAACCGTATTGTTGCGGTGCTCAGAGGGCCAGGCCCCAACCAGGACAGAAATCGATTCCGATCCCGATTCCGACCCCGACCCCGACCCCGATTCAGACAATAATCCGACCGATCCGACCGATCCGACCGATTCTCCCGTGGGACTTGTCGCACGGCCATGGCTTCCGGGCTGGTCGGAAACGCCACCGCGCCCCTGCGGGAGGCTCTCCGGATGGGCCTGGGGAGGGCCGGTTGGCAAAACGGCCACCTTTACCGACCGACTTCAGCTTGGTAACAACTGTTGACCCAACCGCTCATTAGGTGGTATAGCATTGGCCTCATAAAGGAATCCCGGCTATGATGATCGGTATTAGACCGATACGCACCGAATCGAAACCATCGGAAAATCCTCGCATTTTGATTCGTGAAGGCATATATCTCTGGTAAAGAAGGCAATTCACCCCGGTGCGTTGATGACAACGGGCTACAGGCAACTTTCGTAATGCTCATTCTGACCATGGAGTGTACAGGCATGATTGGCCGAATCTTCTTGGCCTCGGCGTTCTCGGCGATGGCGATTTCAATGACCGGCTGCCAGGGGCCTGCGGGCAACACTCAAACTCCGGTGGCATCCGGAGCTTCCACCGCTATCGTGTCCCCTGGGATCGATAACATGTCGTTCTCCTCCGCACCCGTCGCAGACCAGCGCTTGAGCGGATTCACCTCTTCGCAACGGGTCTACAGGAATGTGCTGCCCGCATCCGAGTTGGTCGGCACAAGCACCTGGGGGCAATTCGCGCAAAGGCGCGATGGTGATTCGTTCGAGATCCTCAATCAGCCGGTATCTCCGCGTATCTCCTCGGTCGATATCCCGCCCGATTACACCAATCGATTCCCCTCTTCCTTCTCTCCGACGGCGTTTCAGGGAGAGAACGTGGAGGTCCGGAGTGAGGACGCGACCGGATTGTTCGTAGACGGAGCCGGCACAACAAACACAGGCGCCCAGGTCCTTCCGTGGATCCCCACCCGCCAGGAGTATCTCGATTGGATCGAGCAGGCGGGGCTGACCTATAAGGAAGCCGACCCTGAAGCCGCGGCCCGGAAACCAGCCCCTGCGCAGGGTAAAGTCGGCTCCGCTGCGAGTTCCAAGCCTGCACCGGTCGCCGTAGAGCCGCAGGCCGCCGAACCAGAGCCTGAGGTGGATTCGCCGCAGGCCGCCGAGGTCACGATCGCGACCGACAACGTCGTCTCCGAAGCGCCGGAGGCCGCTGAGGTGCCGGAAACGGCCGTGAGCACGGACACCCCCGCCGACGAGGGCGCTCCGCCCGCGGCGGATTCCAAAGTCCATACGGTCAAGAAGGATGAAAGCCTGTGGACAATCGCCAAGGATTACTATGGGCAGGGAGCTGACTGGAAAAAGATCGTGGAGGCCAACGCGGCACTCCTCCCATCCCCCGACAAGTTGACACCCGGGATGAAACTGGTCATTCCTTAAGCCTCACCATTTTCCATCACCCGCATGAGGACCCGGAGCCGCACCCCGGGGGCGATTCGTCGATCGCCCCCCGCGTGCATAGGCTCACCTTCCCATGAATAAGAGTTCTACGATCGAATCGCATACCGTTGATTTCGATAATCCACAGCAGGTCGAAGAAGCACTGGCACATCGCTTCGAGAACCTGAGAACCATCGAGGAAGCGTTTGAGGTCAAGATCTCATCCAGAGAGGGATGGGCGCGCATTGAGGGCGGCCCCGACGGTGTCGCACGCGCAAGGGAACTGATCCTGGACCTCCAAGCCGCTGTACAGACCGGGATCCTCGTCCGTCAACGAGAGTTCGACCATGCCTTGAACAACGTCGTCGAGCGCGAGGGGCTACCGCTCACCGTGCTCTTTCAGGAAAAGATCGAGGTCAAGGGCCGGTCGCGCAGCATCCAGCCACGAACGCCTGGGCAGCGGGCCTATATCCTCGCAATGCGTCAACATGACGTCGTCTTCGGCCTCGGCCCCGCCGGAACCGGCAAGACCTATCTCGCCATGGCCATGGCGATCGAATCGCTCAGGAAACGAGAAGTCTCGCGGATCCTGCTGACCCGTCCCGCGGTGGAAGCCGGGGAAAACCTGGGCTTTCTGCCTGGGGATCTGCAGGAGAAGATACTTCCTTACCTGCGCCCGCTGTACGACGCGCTCTATGACATGATGGATTTCGATGACATCCAAAAAAATATGGATCGAGGGATCATCGAGATCGCACCCCTGGCGTACATGCGCGGTCGCACTCTCAACCACTCCTTCATCATCCTGGATGAGGCTCAGAATACCACCCCGGAACAGATGTTGATGTTTCTCACCCGCCTCGGGAACGATTCCAAGTGCGTGGTCACAGGTGACCCCTCGCAGACCGATCTGCCGCGCAATATCAGGTCCGGTCTCGCCGACGCCCAGCAAACCCTGTCCAATATCCCAGGCATCCAGTTTGTGACCTTTTCACGCCGGGACGTGGTCCGCCACCAACTGGTCCAACAGATCATCCAGGCATACGAAAACGCGAAGGCCATCGCCAACGGCTCCGACACCCCGCAGGCATCCCACGTTGACGCGCCGGTCAGGCTCCATGGGAATTCCGACTCAGAGCACACGCCCAATGGGTCTGTGCACTAGGAGTTCGCATCATGTTCCCCTTAAAAACCAAGAACCCGGCGGTCAAGGGCTACTCATCCGCCAAACGCAGGCGAACACCGGAGCATTTTCGGTTTCGGAACTTCCTGGACCGTAACACCTGGGCCGGAATCTTTCTCCTGCTGGGTACAGCCGTTCTCATTCTGGTCCTCTATTGGCCTTCTCCTCTCCAGCAGAGGAGTCCCATGCAGGCCCTTGAAACCGACGCCCCCTCGCAAGGTATCGCCACTCTCGAAACAGGAGCGGCGACCGAGTCCGTCCCGCCACGGAGGACCCGCACGACCTGGATCCGAATGGAGATCCTGGGCACCGCCCTGCGCATCAGTCTCCTGCTGGCCGCCGGGATCGGCGTACTCTCCCTGCAGGACCCGACCTTTCTGGAGCGGAATCGGCGGATCCTACTCTTCTCCATTCTACTGCTCCTCGGTCTCGGCCTCGCCAAGGCCATTCTCACATTCGCACCCCGATTCTATCCCGAAGAGTACGCCCTCTTTTTGGTCCCCTTCTCTCTGCCGGTGATGCTGGCCACCATCCTGTTGGGTTCCCCGGCCGGCGTGGGGATCACCCTCCTCTTCAGCTCGTTCCTGAGCATGTCCAGCGCCTCGCCCATCGCACCGCTGCTGCTTGGGTTACCGACCGGTATCGTCGCCATTCTCGGCACCCGGAAGATTCGACGACGATCGGATCTCCTCCGGGCAGGACTCCTCGTCGGCCTGCTCATGGTCTTGGCCGCGCTGGCTTTGCACTCGCCGGAGAACAGAGCGCTGCGAACCGATGTCCTGTTGCGCCAGTGCGGCATCGGACTCTCCAACGGGATCTTGTGCGCGGTGCTTGTCGGCAACCTGTTGCCCGCTTTTGAGTACTTGTTTCGAACCTACACGAATGTCACCCTGCTGGAGTTCTGCGACCTCAATCACCCATTGCTCAAACGGCTGATGATGGAGGCACCGGGAAGCTATCACCACAGCATGCTGGTCGCACACATGTCGGAAGTCGCAGCCGACGCCATCGGTGCCAACGGCCTCATGTGCCGTGTCGGCGCTTATTTCCACGATATCGGGAAGGTCTTGAAGCCGGGCTTTTTTGTCGAAAACCTGCGCTCCGAAAGCAACCCGCACGACGCCCTCGTCCCGACCATGTCCGCCATCATCATCATCTCGCATGTCAAAGAAGGCATGGACCTTGCCATTCAGTATCGGCTCAACTCCCGAATCATCGATTTCATCCGGGAACATCACGGAACCACCCTCGTGAATTTCTTTTTCCACCGCGCTCAGGAACTGGCCAAGGATCAGGCTGGCAATACGACCTCCACGGTGGATCCGTCGAGCTTCCGTTACCCAGGCCCGATCCCACAGACCAAGGAGACCGCGATCGTGGCCTTGGCCGACACGCTGGAGGCCGCTTCGCGGACCCTGAAAAAGCCGACCATTGCGCGTATCGAGGCACTCATCAATCGGATCGTCGAGGAGCGCTATCGCGAAGGGCAGTTCGATGATTGCGCGCTGACCCTCAAAGAATTGGCCACCATCCGGGAGACGCTGGCCAGGACCCTCGCAAGCATGATGCACAACCGCGTGGAATACCCTGACTCGAATGAAGCTTCAGATCGAAAAGACACACCCTCGGCTGCACATCGACCCGAAAAGGCTTCAGAACCTGTTGGATCAAGCGATCCGGTTGGTTCCCGCCCTGGGTCCGTTGCCGGGCAATGATGTGCCGCCCGACGCCCCGCTGGAAGTCACATTCCTGACCTCCACGGACATGGCCGTTGCGCACGAGCGTGCCATGGGCGATCCCACACCGACGGACGTCCTGACCTTTGACCTCAGGGTGCCCGGCGACCCCTGGATCGCGCCCACACCTTGGGCCGAGATCCTGATTGATGTCGATACCGCCATCGACTATGCACGTGACTACGACTGCAGCGTCGCGGAAGAACTCTTCCGTTACCTCGTCCATGGACTACTGCACTTGGCCGGGTATGACGACCAGACAGCCCATGAATTCAAAACCATGAAAGAGATACAGGAGACTTGCTTGAAGGAACTGCTGGCGATCCCCGGCCTGTCCGAGGATTTGAGCCACGCAATCTTCCTCAGCGGCGGCAGCCATGAGTGAACCTATCGACCCCTCTTTAGTACCGCCCCCAGATATTCCTCACTTACCCTCGCCAGGGTGGATCCTCGCTGCCCTGTGCCTCCTCATCATCATCGGGATCTCCGCGGCGGCCCAATCCTCCCTCGCCACCGGAGTCACCCCGTTGCGCCGTAGAGGCCAAGTCTACGTCGCCCTCTCCGAGAACGAGCAGGATCAGTTGCGCCTCACCATGGTGATGCTCAGTAATCTCGGCAAGATCGGCCTCGTCATGGTCGCCTTTCTGACCGCCCAGATGGCTTGCGCAAACACCCTCATCTGGCTGCATTACCTCATCCTTGGGACGCTCCTGTTCGTCCTGTTCAACCTGGTTGAGGCATTCGCCCGCGGGATCGGTCGATCCCACCCCAGAGAAGTGCACTTCTATCAGTTCCCCATCCTCCTGGTCCTTCAGGCCATTCTGATGCCGATCCAAAAACCGCTTTTTTTCTGGCGGAGAGGACTCATCGCTTTGCTCGTCAGGAAGATCCCCGCTTCGCCGGGACCGACCATCGAACAAGAAATTCAAAACCTAGCGGAGAAGACCGGGGTCCTGGGCGAGCTCGATCCGACCGAACGCGAGCTGATTCGAGAAGTCTTCGATTTCAGTGAGACCGTGGCCCGCGAAGTCATGACGCCACGGGTCGATATCGTCGCCCTACCCGGTGACGCAACCGTCGGCGAAGCCATTTCCGTCTTCATCGATTCCGGTTTCTCCCGCCTGCCGATCTATGAGCGGGACCTCGACCGAATCCTCGGGGTCATCCTCTCGAAAGACCTGTTGCCGCTGGCAGGCCTGCCGGAGGAACTCGAGAAACCGATCTCCAATTTCCTCCACGAAGTGCATATCGTGCCCGAGACCAAGCGCATTGGAGAAGCACTCAAGGATCTACAAACCAATCGCTTGCATCTTGCCGTCGTGGTGGACGAATACGGTGGAACCGCCGGGATCCTCACACTGGAGGACATCCTCGAGGAACTGGTCGGCGAGATTCATGACGAACACGACCATGACGAGGAGGAGCTGGTCATGCATACCCAAACCGGTGCCATGCTCCTCGACGCCCGCCTCCCCATCGAAGAGGTCCCCCCCGCCCTCAACTGGCCCATCCCTGAAAGCGACCAGTATGAGACCATCGGGGGTTACATCATCAGCGAACTGGGACGCATCCCCGAACAGGGCGAAGAGATCCGCATCTGCAACCTGAGTATGGTCGTCGAGGAGGCGGATTCCCGTCACCTCGTTCGACTTCGAGTGATGCCAGACCCAAGTCCATTACATACGGAGGAAAAGGAAGAACCCACTCCGGGCGGGCCTCCATTTCTGTTCAACCACGACCATCAAGGAGACCCCCGATTGGACCTGAACAGCGGAGAGGGAAACCCGAGATAACGCGAAGCCACCCCCCGCGGGGGAGGTCAGAGGTCGGAGGTGGCTGGGGCTTTGGCCGTGGGAGTGCGGACCCTCGAGCGGCGGGGCGGCGACGGTTTTGAGAACGTTTTGGAACGTGGTCATTCCACGCCGAATCGCGCTTGCCATCGATTCCTCGATTCCTCGATTCCTCGATTCCCTCGATTTCCTCGATTATCTCGACGATCCCGACCCCGATCCCGACCCCGACCCCGACCCCGATCC
>CALLYA010000308.1 GCA_937875495.1 uncultured Verrucomicrobiota bacterium | reverse complement strand
GGGCGCAGAGGTGTATTGGGAGGGGGGAAAAGGGACCTACATCGGAGCCGTTTTAACAACTGCCTTGGTCTACTGAATCGGTATCACTGAAAAAATAACCCCCAAAAAGTAGGCTGCAGAGCATGGAACCTACCCACCCCGTAACCAGGTCGAAATCGCCACCGCGTCCTCTGCGGGAGGCTCTCCAGATCCGGATGGGGAAGCGGCGACCATTTCGGACGGCCTCTAGCTCGCGCGGATGCATCCGCGCGAGCCTGGGCTGGGTGAGCGGCAGGCGTATGATTTCTCAGCTGGGTGTTCAGACGGAGAAATATTTGGCGTCCGGGTGGTGAAAGACCATCGCGGAGACGCTGCCTTCCGGATCCATCATTGAACCGTCGGTTAGTTCCACTTGGATTTCGCCAGGCTTGATCAGCTGGAAGAGGATCTCTTGGGGTTCGAGATCTGGGCAGGCTGGGTAGCCGAAGGAATAACGCTTCCCTCGGTATTCGGCCCTGAAAAGGGCACGGTGATCGAGGTCGGGCGGATCGGGGAAGCCCCAATCAGCTCTGAGCTTGCGATGAATCCACTCGGCTGTCGCCTCGGCGGATTCGAGGGCGAGAGCCTGCAGGATATGGGAATCGAGGTAGCGGCCTGCCTCTTTCCAGTCCTCGGCGATGCGTCGGATCCCGGTGCCAAAGGTACCGACAAAGAGGGCGAGGTGGTCACGCTGCCCGTTGGTGCGGGGGAGAAGCAGGTCGCTGAGGCAGAGCCCATCCGGTTTAGGTTGCCTCGGGAAATCAAACACGGCGATCGGCTTGGCATCGCCGACTGCGTTGGGTTCGAACACGAGGATCTGGTTTCCGCTGCCTTCCGCGGGAAAGAACTGCCAGACGGCGCGGGCTTCCATCTTTTGTGAGAGACAGAAGGCTTTGACGCGATCGACGTGGGTCTTCAGCTCGACGGCCTTGGGATCGCCGGATTCCAACAGCTGATCGAAGCGGCCGCGCAAGCCGAGGTGGCGGACATAGAGCATCTGTGGATTGATGAGGTCCCAGACCGCCTCGAGGTCGGGGATGTGGAGGACATGCCGTTCGAGGTCCGGCGGGGGTTGCATGGGGAGGTCGGTGGCAACAGTGCTGCTGCGGGTTTGGCTGGTGCTCGGGGTGGTTTCGCGCAGGGCGGTCTGTGGGGCGTCTGCTTGTTGCGTGCGTATCTTGGTCTCCAAGTTCGTGCGCAGTTCCGGGGACATGACCTGATTGAGCAGGTCCAAACCGTCCATGGCGTCTTCTGCGTAGACGACGAGTCCGTCGTATTCTGCTGCGATCTTCGCATTGGTAAACCGCCGGCTCAGGGCTGCTCCGCCGACCAGCAGCGGCAATTCGATGCCGACCGCGCGCAGGTCTGCCGCGGTGGAGACCATCTGCTGAGCGCTCTTGACCAGGAGCCCGGAGAGACCGATGGCATCCGGCTGGTGTGTGCGCACAGCCTGGATGATCTGATCGGGAGGGATCTTGATACCGAGGTTGATCACCCGATAACCGTTGTTGGACAGGATGATATCGACCAGGTTTTTGCCGATGTCGTGAACGTCGCCTTTGACGGTGGCCAGGAGGATGCTGCCGCGATGAGAGGATTCGCTCTTCTCCATGTACGGCTCGATGAAGCTGACGGCTGCCTTCATGGCCTCTGCGCTCTGGAGGACCTCCGCCACGATCAATTTGTTGTCATTGAAGAGCCGACCGACCTCAGACATGCCGGCCATGAGGGGTCCGTTGATGATCTCGAGTGGTTTGGCCTCTTTGAGTTTGAGTTCGAGATCCTCGGCAAGGCCGAGTTTCGAACCCTCGATGATGTAGCGAGCAAGACGCTCATCGAGTGGCAATTCGGCCTTGGATATGGTTTTCGGCCTTTGGGACTGGTCCCGGAAATGAGCGGCGAAAGCGGCGATGGGATCGTCGCCCAGATTAAAGAGGAGGTTTTCGGCCAGGAGGCGTTCCTCTTCTGGAATCGACGGGTAGCGCTCGAGTTTTTCGGTATTGACGATGGCGAGATCAAGGCCGGCTTGAACGCAATGATAGAGGAATACGGAATTGAGCACCTCCCGACCTGCGGGGGGCAGACCGAAGGAGACGTTGCTGACTCCGAGAATCGTGCGGGTCTCTGGGAATCGCTCCTTGATCAAACGGATGCCCTCGATGGTCTCCTTTGCGCTGCCGATGTAGTTCTGATCCCCGGTTGCGCAGGGGAAGACGAGGGGATCCCAGATGATGTCCTGAGGCGGGAAATCATATTTGTTGACGAGCAACTCGTAGGAGCGAGTGGCGATGGCGAGTTTGCGGTCCCGGGTAACGCCCATACCGCTCTGGGGGTCTTCATCAATGGTACCGACGACCAGGGCTGCGCCATAGCGCTTGGCCAAGGGGACCACTTTCATGAAGCGCTCCTCGCCGTCTTCGAGATTGATGCTGTTGATGATGGACTTGCCCTGGCAGTAAGTGAGGGCGAGTTCGATCACATCGGCATCGGTGGTATCGATCATCAGGGGAACGCGGATTTTTTGGATCAACCGCTCAAGAAAGCGGGACATGTCGTGGGTCTCGTCGCGATCGGGGTCTTGGACGCAGACGTCGATGATGTGGGCACCTGCCTGTACCTGACTGCGCCCGATCTCGGCCGCGATTTCGTATTGCTCCTCGGCGATGAGGCGCCGGAATTTACGGGAGCCGATGACGTTGGTCCTTTCCCCGACGAGCAGTGGACGGGTTTGGTCATCGGCTTCGACGACCTCGACGCCACTGAAGAGGGTGCGCCGATGTTGGACCGGGACGTGGGGTTTGTATTTTTGGGCGACCTCGGCCAGGGCGCGGATATGGTCGGGGGTGGTGCCGCAGCAACCGCCAACGATATTGAGCCAACCCTCAGCCATGAACCGTTCCATAGCGCGGGCCAGCGAGGCCGGGGTTTCAGGGTAAGCGCCCTCCTCGTCTGGGAGCCCGGCATTGGGCATGCAGGAGATTCGGGTCGGCATGAGCTGAGCAATATCCCGGAGATGATCGGTCATCTGCTGGGGACCGGTGGCGCAGTTGAGTCCCAGGGCCAGGAGGTCGAGGTGCATGAGTGCGACACAGAGGGCCTCGGCGGTCTGCCCCGCGAGCATGGTACCGGAGAGTTCGATGGTACCGGAGATCATGAGCGGAAGGTGCACCCCGGTGATTTGGCGGGCCTTCTCGATCCCCAGGACACCCGCCTTGATATTACGGGTATCCTGACTGGTCTCGAGCAGGAGCCAATCGACCCCACCCTCAATGAGGCCTTGAGCCTGGACGGCGAAGTGCTCGATCAATTCCTGAAAGGTGACTCCGCCGGTGACGGAGATGGCCTTGGTGGTGGGCCCCATCGATCCGACGACGAATCTGGGACGGCCTGGGCGTATGCAATCATCGGCGACTTCGCGGGCCAGGGATGCGGCCTTGCGATTCAGCTCCAGTGCTCGCTCGGCAAGGCCGTATTCGGCCAGGACCAACGGTGTGGAGCCGAATGAGTTTGTCTCGACAAAATCAGCGCCTGCCTCGAGAAATGCGCGATGGATATTTCGGATGACATCGGGCCTTGTATCGACGAGGACCTCGTTGCAGCCCTCGAGGCTTGGGCCGCCGAAATCTTCCGCAGTGAGATCAGCTGCCTGGATCATAGTGCCCATGGCGCCATCGCCGACGAGGATGCGTTGCTTGAGGATGTCTTGGAGCGCCTGCTGTCGGTCTGAGTGATTGGTACTGTTCATGGCTTCGGGGAAGGTTGCCTGGTGAACGGCTGATGCGGCCACCGTTGGTGGAAACGGTTCGGCCGGGCGTAAATATAGTAGAAAGCCACGCGGGCTTGCGTTCTGAAGGGAATCAATGCGCAAAGAGAAAATGCAGCCCCGGGGCTGCATCGCACTTTCCAGCGGCTTCAGTATCGGTCATTTTTACGGGGGACGCGACTTGGAACGGTGTAAAAAACGGGGACGCAACCGTTAGGGTTGGGCATGCGCAGTACCCGATCGCCGGATAGCCAAGGAATGGGGTGGGAGTGAGAGGGCCGAGGGAACGGAATTTATGCATTTCTAAATCTAGCGGTCGTCCGAAAGGTCTATGGCGAGGCAAGATCGGGGTCGGGGTCGCTATCGGTCTCGGTATCGAAGGGACGCCTGATGGGATTGCCTGGAGGAGCAGCTTTTTCGGGGGCTTTAGCCACAGAGGGCACAGAGTTCACAGAGAGATTCTCCCTTCCGCCATCGACGGGACAACCCCTACTTCAGCCGGGTTGCGTTGAGATAGGAAAAAACGTGCGCCTCTGTGTTCTCGGTGA
>CALLYA010000307.1 GCA_937875495.1 uncultured Verrucomicrobiota bacterium | reverse complement strand
CCCCCAACCCAAAACAAAAACATCCCCCCAACCCAAAACAATAACATCCCCCCAACCCAAAACAATAATCCCGCCCCACCCCCCAATATCCGCATCTGGCACCGCAATTATTATGAAATCATCGTGCGTTCACCCGCTGCGGAAAAGCGCATCGCGGAATATATCCGCATGAATCCATGGCGGTGTGTGCAAGATTTCGGTGGCGGCTTGCGGGGCATCGGGAATCCCGCGCTGTGGAATAGGGAAAAGCTGGGGGTGCTGTGCAGCCGCAACGCGCCGAGGATTGGCCATGTGCCCGCTGCCGATGTCTATTTCGGTGGTTGGCACTCTCCGAAAGAAAAGGAAATCCTGGACTGGCTGTTGCAGCACGGGCGACCGGTAATTGCCTGCCCCGCGTGGGGCATCCAGGATTCCGCCTTTGCGCCGGGCGTGCGTGCTGCGCTCGAGCAAAACCGGATGCTGATTCTGGAAATGCTGGATATTTCGGGCAATCTGGCGGCCGCGGAGGCGCGCAACCGGTTTGTGATCCAGCATGCCGATACGCTGTTCACGCCTCATATTTCCCCAGGCGGAATGCTCGAGCGGCTTTTGAGGGGACGATCGAAGGAATAACCCATGCCTGAAACCAACCAATCTGAGACGCTCAAGAGAAAACCAGACAGGAACACCCTAACGAATAGATGCTCCTGACCGGATTCCCCTTCGCTCCATCCGGCAGGAGATCACTGCGTTCTCAATGAAAGGATTATTGATGGACACCCGCATCATAATCACGGTACTCTTGTTTGCCACTCTATCCACGAGAGGGAATGAAACCGACCCAACAAACAATGTGGCTCCGTGAATGGCGCGATCCCAACCCCCACGATGACGGTAACTTGCGCGACCACGCCACACTGGAACCACTCGCCGTCCCGGAAAAGGAGAAATATCATGGATATTCAAATGCTCACGCGATTCTTTATGTGGTGCACAATTATGAATTTCGCGTTCTTGATGTTGTCATTTCTGCTGCTAGGCATTGCCGGTGATTTTATCTATAAATTACACAGTAAGTGGTTCTCCATGCAAAGAGAAAAATTCAACATGCTGATCTACTCTTTTCTTGGTTTGTACAAGATCCTTTGGCTGGTTCTCAATGTAGTGCCCTGGGTGGCGCTGAGGGTCATCGGGTAAGGGGAAGCTGAACGCCAACGTCTTCTATGAACCAGGTGAAACCCATGGGCTGGGGAAAAATGTGGTGCCGATCACGCAGAACCCAGACGATATCCCGTTCGACCTGCGTCCTTACCGGTACATGCCGGCGAGGGCCTCCAGCGCCTGCGCGAGGGATTGGTGGATCGGTTCTGGACGCTCGACGAAAGGCAGACGCGGACGAGCTTGGCATATAGGGGAGATAGACGGTTCTGCATAACATGCCGGGAAAATGATCAACGGGGCTTGAAATGTCTTGATAATGAATTGTTTGCCGTGTTTCATAAAAAGACAAACAAGGGTTTGTATACGCACCGGAAGCGACAACTCCGGATTATAGACGAATCCACCTAATTTCTATTAAATCTAGGAGGAAGTTAATGGCACGACGTGGCTTCTTGGCAGAGCTCAACAGGGAGATTAAGAGGTCAGCACGTGAGGCAGAGCGTGCTCAGCGTCTGCGCGAGCGTGAAGAACGGGCAGTCCTGCGGACGACCGAGCAACGGAGAAAGCAAGAGGCGCGGCTCCTCCAACAAGCGGCCAAATCGAGTACCGCGGAACGAAAGAGACTGGAGAAGGAGGCGGCAGCTGCTCACCTTGAGGCAAGACTAGCCGAGGTCGACGACCTCAACGCCGAGCTCCAGGAGGTATACGCGGGAATTGACGGACTGCTAGCCGCCACGCTATCTGTGGACGATCACGTTGACTTGGAAACACTGAAGCAAAAGGTCAAGCACCCACCGTTCGACAGACCCGACCTTGAGCGACCAATTCCAGCCCCGGAAAAACCCGATGTTCCCAAAATGCCCGCACTGATAGAGCCCGACTTCCCTACGGGGCTGCGCGGCCTTTTTGGCAAGAGGGGGCATACGAAACGCATTGAGGAAGCAAGGAGGCGGCACGAGGCTGATTCTTTGGAGTGGAAGGTGGCCGTGAAACGGCTTGAAGCTAATTACGAGGCGGAACTTGAGGCGCATGCCCGCAATGAAGAACGGAGGCAGGAGCAGCTCAAGGCTGAAAGGGCCAGGTATGCCAAGGATTGCGAGGCCCGTGAGGCAAAGATAGCCGAACAGAATGCTGCTGTAGACAAGCTGGCCTCCAACCTGGGTTACGGTGTTGTCGAGGCAGTCGAGGAGTACGTCGCTATCGTGATGACAAACTCGGTTTACCCGGACCATTTCCCTGTGAGTACCGAGTTCCAGTTTGATCCCGCGCACGCAGAGTTGCGAGTTCGTGCGGTGGTTCCGGGTCCTGACAAGGTACCCTCCGTCAAAGCCTACAAGTACACAAAAGCGAGCGACGAGATTACGGGAAGCGAACTTTCCAAGAAGGCATGCAAGGAACGCTACGCCAATGCAGTGCACCAGATCGCTATCCGTGTACTTCACGAGGTCTTCGAGGCTGACCGACGAGGGATCATCCAGTCCATCTCGCTCGAAGTCGGGACCGAGACGATCCATCCGGCCACGGGCTTGATCACTTATTTGCCGTTCGTTGCCGTAGGGTCGGCAAGAGATACTTTCATAAAGTTCGATCTTTCGTCGGTAGTACCACTCGCGACTCTCGATCATCTGGGCGCCGCTGTCTCAAAAAACCCCTATGAACTGGTCCCGATTGATCCGAAAGGTGTGAGGAAGACATGAGCAACCGCGGCGTTGTATTCAACCCTCCACCGGGCTGGCCGAAGCCGCCGGCGGAATGGGTGCCTCCGAAAGGTTGGACTCCGGATCCCTCGTGGCCGCCGCCACCTAAAGGTTGGCAGCTTTGGCTACCCGCCGCTGCGGAGGCGATACAGGGACAGTCTGCCCCCCCGGCTTCGCCGCCCAAAGCCGATTTCCATGTGGTCAACTCGGGCGCTAGTGATGCACGGATCACGCTGCTTGAGGGCGAACTTCGGGCGCTCCGTCTTCAGCTAGAGGCTTTGGGATCCGAGGAGACGGTTGTTCTCAACGACGAGCAGGTCCTCCAAGAAGTTGGCATCTACCGGTACCACCACCCACTTGAGACTGCTGCGGCCTATCGTGATCGTCTGACAGACCTCGGTGAGCGTATCGCAAAGCTCGTGAAATCGGATCGGGGCATCCAGAAGTCAGAGATGTTCACCTACGACGGATCCTTGGCCAAAGGTCGCAAGATGACAAGCGATTTGGGCAGACTGATGCTGCGCGCCTACAATGCCGAGGCGGACAACAGTATTCGCACGCTTCGGGTTGGGAATGTCGTCACCGCAAAAAAGCGGCTCGAAGCCTCTCGGACGGCCATCGCGAAGCTCGGTCGGATGATGGAAATGAGCATCACGGATGAGTTCCACGCTCTGCGTCTCGAAGAGATCGAGCTCACGGCGGATTTCCTCATGAAAAAGCAGGAGGAGAAAGAGGAGGCCCGAGAGGAGCGGGCTCGTCTACGCGAAGAGCGGAAGGTTGCCATGGAGCTGGCTGCAGAGCGGGAACAGTTGGACAAGGAGCGAAGCCACATCGTTAATGCCATCCAGAAGCTCCAAGCCACGGGTGTCAACGACGCTGAGCTGGAGCTCCGGCTTGCGGAACTGGATGCGGCGATCGCCCAAAACGACTACCGGACCGCAAACATCCGAGCCGGGTACGTTTACGTTATTTCCAACCGCGGTGCCTTCGGCGATAGCGTTATCAAGATCGGCCTGACTCGAAGGCTGGAGCCCTTGGATCGAATAAATGAACTCGGGGGTGCTTCGGTGCCGTTCCGCTTCGACGTGCACGCCCTCTTTTTCTCGGAAGACGCAGTTGGGCTGGAGGCTGAGCTACACCAGCACTTCGCCGACCGGCGTTTGAACTGCGTGAACACTCGGAAGGAGTTCTTCTTTGCATCACCCGTCGAAGTGAGAGAGGTCCTGGAAGCGAAGGTCGGCAATCTATTGGAATTCGCTGAGAGGGTCGAAGCAACTGAATACTTGCAGAGCCTTCGGTACTGGCCGGAAGGTCAGATGCCACCTCGTGATAGTTGATGTCGGCGGGTAAGTCCCTGCACGCGAAGCTCGAACAAGAAACATTTCGAGACTTCACGCGGAGGTGAGCTGGTGCTCAATAAGCCGAAGCAATGGAGCGGTCGAACAACCGGTTGCAGCGGACGGTCTGCTGCTCGACCCGCCGCTGAACCGGAGCCTGAGGAGTAGAAAATAGATGAGACTATGGGAATTCATTGTCAACCTAACGGCACTCCTGATATTTGTGGCAATGCTGCTTTCGTCTTGGGTTGGACATTCGTGGGGAGATGACATCATCGAGCTTGCTTTCGGTTTCGGTGGCACTGTCATATGCCTCTTTCCATACGAAGCCACGAGTTACTCGGGGCACTGGGGTTGGTCACACCGTCAGTGGCGCATCCCCCCCGAAGGCTGGATCAAGTTCTGTGGGATCGTCGCCCTGTTGCTCGGAGCGTTCAGCATCTATACAGGCAGTGAATGGCTTGATAGTATGATCAGAAGATGAGGAGTCCCAACAAGGCGGCGGATGTCGGGGGCGGCGCCCCGCCGACTCACAGCTGATGTTCGGCGCCTGGACAAATGAAAGAGAGGATAGGCAAGAACGCCGGGAACAATGGGCAAGAGATGCAGGTCATGTGGCAGGTCAATAATCATTTCCATGTGACGGCTTCACCGGGAAGTCGCTTGCCAAACGGCTTCTGCCTGAACTGAACCCGTCCAAACATGTTTGCGTTTGATGATGATATTCCCATAGACTCACCCGAGCTGGTCTTCGAGAAGAAGAACTGAGAAACTGATTTCGCTTGTAGCGTGAGTGGCCGACGCCCTCCACAGCCTGAGGCTGTGCTGCCGGAAGCTTCCAGAAAGCGTCAAAAAGAGAAGGGCCCTGGAGAGTCGATAACCATGACCGAACAGGAACTCGAACAAGCACTGACCGGCAAACTGACCGACCTCAAATACACCCATCGCCCGGACATCCGCGACCGCGCCGCCCTCGAGGCCAACTTTCGCCAGCACTTCGAGGTGCTCAATCGCGTCCAGCTCACTGACGGCGAATTTAAGCGCCTCCTTGACGAGATCGTCTCCCCTGACGTCTTCACCGCCGCAACCCTTCTCCGCGAGATCAACAGCTTCACCCGTGACGACGGCACCCCCCTCAACTACACCCTCGTCAACATCAAGGACTGGTGCAAAAACACCTTCGAGGTCGTCAACCAGCTTCGCATCAACACCGACTACAGCTTCCAACGCTATGACGTGATGCTCCTGATCAACGGCGTGCCCGTAGTCCAAATCGAACTCAAAACACTCGGGATCAGCCCCCGCCGGGCCATGCAGCAGATCGTCGACTACAAGAGAGATCCCGGCAACGGCTATGCCAAGACCCTGCTCTGCTTCGTCCAGCTCTTCATCGTCTCCAACCAGACCGAGACCTATTACTTCGCCAACAACAACGACCGCCACTTCGCCTTCGACGCCGATGAAAACTTCCTGCCTATTTATCAGCACGCCGCCGAAGACAACACCAAGATCACCCATATCGACGATTTCGCCGATTCCTTCCTGCCCAAGTGCACCCTCGGTACGACCATCAGCCGCTATATGGTCCTCGTCGCCTCCGAGCAGAAGATGCTCATGATGCGACCCTACCAGGTTTACGCAGTCGAGGCTATCGACCAGTGCATCCGCGAAAACCGCGGCAACGGCTATATCTGGCATACCACCGGATCGGGCAAGACGCTGACCTCCTTCAAGGCAGCCACGCTTCTCAAGCTCAACCCCGACATCCACAAATGCCTCTTCGTCGTCGACCGCAAGGACCTCGATCGCCAGACCCGTGAAGAGTTCAACCGCTTCCAGGAAGGCTGCGTCGAGGAAAACACCAACACCGCCGCGCTCGTCCGTCGCCTCGTCTCCGACGACTACGCCGACAAGGTCATCGTCACCACCATCCAGAAGCTTGGCCTTGCCCTCGACGAAACCAGCAAATACAACAAGCAGGACGGGAGTAACGACCAGAAGAACGGCAAGGCCTCCTTCAAACAGCGCCTCGAGCCGCTTCGCGACCAGCGCATGGTCTTCATCTTCGACGAGTGCCACCGCTCCCAGTTCGGGCAGACGCACCAGATCATCAAGAACTTCTTCCCCAGGGCCCAGTTATTCGGCTTTACCGGCACGCCGATCTTTACCGATAACGCGACCGTCCGGCAGATTGAAGACAACATCCAGACGCTGCGCACCACCCAGGACCTCTTCCAGAGCCAACTGCACGCCTACACCATCACCCACGCCATCGAAGATAAAAACGTCCTGCGTTTCCACGTGGACTACTTCAGGCCCAACGGCGAAAACCCGCCCAGGCCCGGCGAAGCGCTCACCAAGCGCGCCGTCATCGACGCCATCCTCGCCAAGCACGACGCCGCTACCGGCCAGCGCCGCTTCAACGCCCTCTTCGCCACGGTCTCGATCAACGACGCCATCGAATACCACCAGCTTTTCAAGCAGATTCAGGCCGAGCGCCAGCCCGGCGATCCCGACTTCGTCCCTCTCAAGATCGCCGCCGTCTTCTCCCCACCCGCCGAGGGCAATCCCGACGTTAGGCAGCTGCAGGAAGACTTGCCCCAAGAACTCGAGGACAACCAGCAGGAACCGGACAAGAAAAAGGAAGCGCTCAAGTCCATTATCGCCGACTATAACGCCCACTACGGCACGAATCACTCCATCGGCGAGTTCGACGCCTACTACCAGGACGTTCAGAAACGCATCAAGGACCAACAATATCCCAACCGAGACCTCCCCCAAAAAGGCGCAGAGAAGATCGACATCGCCATCGTCGTCGACATGCTCCTGACCGGCTTCGACGCCCAATACCTCAACACCCTCTACGTCGATAAAACCCTCAAGCACCATGGCCTCATTCAGGCGTTCTCCCGCACCAACCGCGTCCTTAACGCCGCCAAGCCTTATGGTCACATCCTCGATTTCCGGGGCCAACAGGGCAATGTAGACGAAGCCATCACCCTGTTTTCCGGCGTACGCCCCGAACAGGCCAAGGAAATCTGGCTGGTCGACAAGGCGCCCGTCGTGATCGAACGGCTCAAGGCTGCCAGGCAGGACCTGGACAAATTCATGCAGTCCCAAGGGCTTGACCCCTGCCCCGAAGCCGTCCCCAACCTCAGAGGCGACGACGCCCGCGCCGCCTTCGTCCGGCATTTCAAGGAAATCCAACGCCTTGCGACCCAGCTCGACCAGTACACCGACCTGACCGATGAGCAGAAACAGGAGATCGAGCAGACGCTCCCCAGGGACGACGCCCGCGCCTTTCGCGGCGTCTACCTCGAAACGGCCAAACGCCTCAAGGCGCTTCGCGAGACACCCGGTTATGTGGACAGTGTCCGCGAAAAGCCGGATATGGAATACGGCCGTGAAGCCATCGACCAGCTCGATTTCGAATTCGTCCTCTTCGCCTCGGCCGATATCGACTACGACTACATCATGAACCTCATCGCCCGCTTTAGCGGGCAGACCCCGAGCCAGCAGGAAATGAGCCGCGAACAGCTCATCCGCCTCATCCGCTCAGACGCCAAGTTCATGGATGAACTCGACGAGATCACCGAATATGTCCGGACGCTCGAAACCGGCCGGCCACTCACCGAGGAAGAGGTCCGCAACGGCTACCTGCGCTTCAAGGACGAGCGCCACGCCGCCGAACTCGCCACCGTTGCCGCCAAGCACGGCCTGAAAAACGAGACGCTGCAAGCCTTCGTCGACGCCATCCTCGACCGCATGATCTTTGACGGCGAGCAGCTCACCGACCTGATGGAGCCCCTCGACCTCGGCTGGCGCGATCGCCGCAAAAAGGAGCTGGCGCTCATGGACGACTTGGTTCCGCTGCTGAAGAAACGCGTCGGCGGCCGGACGATCTCGGGATTGAATGCGTATGAGCAATAAGCGAACAGGAGAATTTCAAATGGAAAGCAACCAAATTCAGTCCATGACCCAAACCTTCGAAGGTCACGCCCAGCAGACAGAAAACGGGGTGGAATATTGGCTGGCGCGGGATCTTCAGCAACTGCTCGGATATGCGGAATGGCGGAATTTCAACCAGACGGCCATTTCCAAGGCAAAAACCGCCTGTGAAGTTTCGGGACATGCCGTTCCCGATCATTTTGTTGACGTCAACAAAATGATCCAATTGGCCAAGGGAGCTGAACGCGAGATTGACGATGTCATGCTCACACGCTACGCCTGCTATCTCATTGCCCAGAATGGCGACCCCAGGAAGCCAGAGATCGCCTTTGCGCAGACCTACTTCGCGATCCAGACCCGCAAGGCTGAACTCATCGAGCAGCGACTGCTCGAAGCCGAGCGCGTTTCCGCCCGCAAGAAACTCACTGCTACCGAGAAAGAACTCTCCTCGGTCATCTTCGAACAAACCGGCGGCAACCAGAATTTCGCCCTGATCCGCAGCAAAGGCGATGGAGCCCTTTTTGGCAAGAGCACTCAGTCAATGAAGGCCCAGTGGCGCGTGCCCGACTCCCGCCCCCTGGCCGACTTCGCCCCGACGATCATTCTCAAGGCCAAGGACTTCGCCACCGAAATCACTATCCACAACGCCCGCGAACACCAGATGCGAAGCGAGCCGCGGATATCCCAGGAGCACGTCACCAACAACCAGGCCGTACGCGAAACCCTGCTCAGCCGGGGAATCCGACCTGAAAGCTTACCCGCCGCCGAGGATGTCAAGAAGGTCGAGCGCCGTCTGACTTCAGAAGGAAAGAAGGCGTTGAAGAATCCGGACAGATTGGAAAACGCATGAAAGAGAGCACGGGCGGTCGACCCATCTCCGGACTGAACGCATATGAGCAATGAGGGTGAAGCGATGAAGAAAAGCAAACGCGCACTGACGCCGAAACTGCGGTTTCCGGAGTTTCGGGACAGTCCCGGGTGGAAAGAACGTCCTCTTTCAGAGGTCCTTTCAGAACATGGCCTCAAAAGCACAGGATCGGAGCAGGTCTTCTCTGTCTCTGTGCACAAGGGCTTAGTCAATCAAATTAAGCACCTCGGTCGCAGCTTTTCCGCCTCTTCAACTGATCACTATAATCGAGTTCTTCCTGGGGATGTTGTTTATACAAAGAGCCCAACGGGCAATTTCCCATTGGGTATTGTCAAACAAAGCAAGCTCGAGTTTCCCGTAATTGTCTCTCCTTTATATGGCGTGTTTTCCCCGGAGACAACTGGTCTCGGGGTGATACTAGATGCCTACTTTGAATCACCAGCAAATGCCAAGACATTCCTTGACCCCCTTGTTCAGAAGGGCGCAAAAAATACCATTAACATCAAGAACAACAGGTTTCTTTCAGGAACCTTGATTCTGCCCGTCAATAAGGAAGAACAATGCAAGATTGGTGATTTTCTGCATTCGCTGGACGGGTTGATCGCGGCGGAGGGGCGGAAGCTTGCGGCCCTGCGCGACCACAAGCGCGGCCTCATGCAGCAACTCTTCCCCCAACCCGGCCAAACCCAAACCCAGCCCCGGCTGCGGTTTCCGGAGTTTCGGGGTAAGGGGGAGTGGAGCGAGAAGACGCTTGGCGATATTTGCGAAGTTCTCATGTGTAAGCGGATATTCGCCAGCGAAACCAGCCCAAATGGAGAAGTGCCATTTTACAAGATCGGAACACTGGGAGGAGTGCCAGACGCCTTCATTTCCAAGAATCTCTTCGAAGAATACAAATTGAAATACAGCTTCCCGCGAGTTGGCGAGGTTTTGATAACCTGCAGCGGCACAATTGGTAAGTGCTTGCCTTACGATGGCAGTAAGGCATATTTCCAAGATTCGAATATCGTTTGGATTGATAATCCGACGCTTGAAGTGAGCAATGAGTTCCTGCTGAGCATTCTGTCCAACGTCAATTGGAGCAGGTTGAACTCGACAACCATAACTCGAATCTACGGACCCGACTTACGGGGTCTGCCTATCAAGTTTCCTCAGAACGAAAAGGAACAGCAGCGAATTACCGACTGCCTCTCTGCCCTCGACACGCGGATCACCGCGCAGACGGCAAAGATCGAAACCCTTAAGCAGCACAAGCGCGGCCTGATGCAGCAGCTCTTCCCCGCGCCGGAGGAGCGGTAGTCCATGCCTGAACCTGAATCCTTCAATGACCTTTCCGCAATGGCCCAACACCTGCGCGATGAGCTGGAGAACAAGAAATTCATCCTGCTCTACGCCTACAACGGCGTGGGCAAGACGCGCCTATCCACGGAGTTCAAGAACCTTGGTAAGGACCCTGAAGACGAGGACAAGCACGACACGCTCTACTTCAACGCCTTCACCGAAGACCTGTTCACGTGGGACAACGACCTTGAGGAAGACAGCGAACGTTCCTTGAAGATCAACGCCGAGTCCAAGTTCTTCGCAGGCCTCGAAGAATTGGAGATGGACAACCGCATTCGCCCATTACTTGAGCGATATACCGATTTCGATTTCAGGATCGACACGGATAATTGGAAAGTGAGTTTCTCCCGGGATATTGCGATCGGAGAAGGTGAAGACGCCAGAACCGTTTCCGTTGACGACATCAAGGTTTCCCGCGGCGAAGAGAACATCTTCATCTGGTGCTTCTTCCTGGCCATCGTGCAGCTGACCCTCGACGGGGCCGAGGCTTACGACTGGGTGAAATACGTCTACATCGATGACCCGATTTCATCACTTGACGAGCAAAACGCCATCGCCGTGGCGACACATCTGGCGAGGATGCTCAAGAAAGAGGACAGCACACTGAAGACGGTCATCTCGACACACCACACTTTGTTCTTTAACGTGCTGTTCAACGAGTTGAAACGGGCCAACAAGTATTTCCTGCGCCGGGATCAAGCCGCCGGCGGTTACGTACTCCGCAACACGGGCGACACCCCGTTCTTCCATCACGTGGCTGCCCTAACCGAACTTTACGAGGCAGAGCGCAGCGGGAAACTCTACACGCATCACTTCAACATGCTTCGCGCGATCATGGAAAAGACGGCCAGCTTTCACGGCCACGCGAACTTCTCCGACTGCATCAGACAGCACGAAGACGACATCGACTGCGTCCTGTATACCCGGATCCTCAACCTTCTGAGTCACGGCAACTACTCGCTATATGAGCCGCGTGAGATGCTGGACGAAAACAAGGAGCACTTTCGGCGCATCCTGCACGAGTTTATCGAGCGTTACCCGTTCAACCCCAAATTATTCAACGTTGCCGACACGGAAGAAAAGGCAATATGACTGAGAACAACCAGAAACAACTCGGCAAAACACTCTGGAACATCGCGGACCAGCTGCGTGGTGCAATGAACGCGGACGACTTTCGTGATTACATGCTGGCGTTCCTCTTCCTGCGCTATCTCTCGGACAATTACGAGCAGGCTGCGCGGAAGGAACTGGGGCGGGACTATCCCGATCCGGAGGCGGTGGGCAACGGCGGCCGGACGCCGCTGTCGGTGTGGTACCACGAAAACCCCGACGACATCTCCGCGTTCGAAAAGCAGATGCGCCGCAAGGCCCACTACGTCATCCAGCCAAAGCATCTGTGGGCAAATATCGCAAACATGGCCCGGACTCAGCACAGAGAACTGCTGAATACGCTGCAGGAGGGTTTCAAATACATCGAGAACGAATCGTTCGAAAGCACCTTCTCCGGGCTGTTTTCGGAGATCAACCTCGGTTCGGAGAAACTGGGCAAGACCTACCAAGCCCGCAACGATAAACTCTGCACGATCATCCAAAAGATCGCCGAGGGGTTGGCGGAGTTCTCGACCGATTCCGACACACTGGGCGATGCCTACGAATACCTGATCGGCCAGTTTGCCGCCGGGTCGGGCAAGAAGGCGGGGGAGTTCTATACACCCCAGCGCATCAGCGACATCCTGTCCGCCATCGTTACGCTCGACGGCCAGTCCCCCGAGACCGGCCCGCGAAAGAAGCTGGCCAGCGTGCTGGATTTTGCCTGCGGCTCGGGATCGCTGCTCTTGAACGTCCGCCACCGCGTGGTCAATGCCGGAGGCAGCGTCGGCATGATCTACGGCCAGGAGAAGAACATCACGACCTACAACCTCTGCCGCATGAACATGCTGCTACACGGGGTGAAGGATTCCGAGTTCGAGATTTACCATGGCGACTCGTTGACCAACGACTGGGACAAGCTCCGCGAACAAAACCCGGCGAAGAAACCGACCTTCGACGCGGTTGTCGCCAATCCGCCGTTCAGTTACCGCTGGTCGCCGAATGAGGCCCTCGGCGAAGACATGCGGTTCAAGAACCACGGACTGGCTCCGAAGAGTGCGGCCGACTTCGCCTTTCTGCTGCACGGGGTTCACTACCTCAAGGATCAGGGCGTGATGGCGATCATCCTGCCCCACGGCGTGCTGTTCCGTGGGGGTAAGGAGGCGTTGATCCGCAAGAAGCTACTCGACGACGGGCACATCGACACGGTGATCGGACTGCCGGCGAATCTATTCTATTCGACGGGCATTCCCGTGTGCATTCTCGTGCTCAAGAAGTGCAAGAAACCGGATGACGTGCTGTTCATCAACGCCGCCGAACACTTCGAGAAAGGCAAGCGGCAGAACTATCTGAACCCCGGGCACATCAAGATGATCGTCGGCACCTACCAGCACCGCAAGGAAGAAGAGAGGTATTCCCGGCGGGTGACGATGGAAGAGATCGAAGAAAACGACTACAACCTAAACATCTCTCGCTATGTCAGCACGGCCATGCCGGAACCGGAAATCGACCTGTCCGCCACGCATAAGCAGCTGGTCGAGATCGAAAAAGAAATTCGTGAATCAACAGCGAAGCACAACCGGTTTCTGAAGGAACTCGGTCTATCGCCATTGCCGACGGAGAACCCAAAGTAGCGGGATAGGTTTGTCCTGTGGCGGAAATGCCTAAAAAGGGAAATGCAGCCGACCCTCTTACTTCGGGCGGCTAATCCGCATTGTTATGCTGGAGTAAGACCTGTGAGAGCTCGGTCAAAAATATTCACTGACAAGGCGGTAGGCGCGATGCTTGCTGCAATCGAGATCTACAATAAACCCGCGTTTCCGTATCGGGAAGACACATTCGCCGTGCTGGCCATCAACGCGTGGGAACTGCTATTTAAGGCCAGACTTCTCCAAATTAACGGCAATAGAATTGCGTGTATTCAGGTTTATGAGAAGCATCAGAATGCGGACGGAACCCTCTCATCAAGAGAATACGTCAAATTCGCTAGATCCGGGAACCCGATGACAATTGGAATGTTTAGGGCGTATGATCTACTCGTGTCTGAACACGCGGACACCGTCGATCCTTTGGTTCGGAAAAATTTAGAGGCACTTACCGAGATTCGAGACAACAGTGTCCATTTTATCAACTCGGATATTCGGATTGCGAAGCGTGTGCAGGAAATCGGGACTGCAACGCTCAAGAACTTTCTCTCCCTGTGCCGACAGTGGTTTGGGCGGAGTTTATCCGAGTATAATTTCTATCTGATGCCTCTTGCCTTCTTCCGCGAGAATCAGCAATCCAGCGTCGTCTCCCTTACGAACTACGAGAAGAATTTTGTGGAATTGATTTCGGTATTGCAGACCGAAAGCACTGACGATGAAGCATCGGACTTCAATTTCACGTTGGCGATGGACGTCAAGCTTAAGCGTGTCGGTGCTGACGAGCAGGCACTAGTGACCGTCGGCAGCGCGCCGAACTCTGTAAAGATCACTCTGGCCGAAGAGGATATTCGAGATCGATTCCCGTGGGACTATGCGATTCTCAATGCGCGACTTTCGAAGCGATATACGGATTTTAAAGTCAACAATAATTATCACTCCATTCGAAAACCATTAATGAAGGATTCTCGGTATTGCGATACACGCTACCTCGACCCTGGAAATCCACGAAGTGCCAAAAAGACATATTACAACCCCAATATTCTTAAGGAGTTCGACAATCACTACACCAAGGCATAACCAGCGGGTTCAGGCAACCAGCATTCTGCCGGCGCCTGATTCTTGACGTTATGTTTCTCCCTGGACGCGGCGCACATAGACATGCTGGAACGTTTACTATGAATTTCAAGAGCAGAAACCTAGAGGAAATTGCCAGAATGGTTGTTGGTGACGCGGAGTTCTTTCCCTATCGCTCTAGCAGTCGCATCACTCAGTTCTTCGAAGAGTGTGACCTTGATTTTGTTCACGACAGGACGACGCGCTATCGCTGGACCGCGGACAGGCTCTCGGACCTTCTACAAGAACTACAACCTGCGGCTCATGCCTTACCGGAGCGCTTTGTTCATGTGCTTCGAGTGCTCATGCACAAATCAGACGCAACACCGAACGACCCGGACCGCTTACACGCGCTCACCGCACTGAACGAACCTCTCTCGCGGGAAGGCTACGAAGCGTTCTATGGTGAAGACGATCTGCTTTATATTCGCCACATCGGGACAAAAACAATTTCAACTGCCGCCAATCCTCACCGCCCTTTTACGCCAAAGGAAATCGAAAAAAGAGAACAGCTTCTCGATTACTTAGAGAAGTGCACTGAGGATCAATTGATTGAGGAGGTTTTGCTGCCGCTGTTTCGCCAGCTGGGGTTTCACCGTATCACATCAGCCGGTCACAAGGATAAGGCGCTGGAATATGGAAAAGACATCTGGATGCGGTACGTTCTCCCAACCCAACACGTCTTGTATTTCGGTGTCCAAGTAAAAAAGGGAAAACTTGACGCATCAGGGACAAGCAAAGGGGCAAATACGAATGTAGGGGAGATTCACAATCAAGTCACGATGATGCTGGGCCATGAAATATTTGATCCCGAAACTAACAGAAGAGTTCTGGTTGATCATGCAATTATTGTTGCCGGAGGAGAGATAACCAAACAAGCAAGGAATTGGCTCGGTGGAAAGCTGGATGCCGCAAAGCGCAGTCAGATCCTATTCATGGATCGGGAGGATATCGTGAATTTGTACATCGTGAGTAACCTACCGCTTCCCGTTGGTGTAATCGCGAAATCCGCGCCAAAGTTTCACGACGAAATCCCCTTCTGAAGAGCAGAGAGGACTTGCACCGAATTGCGAAACATTACGACGCGCTGGAGTCCTACGTCGGGGACGCGTCCCGCAGCTGAGCTCAGACGTTCATTTCAAACAGAAGGCAGAAACTCCCCACTTCCGGCAGAAGGCAGAAACTTCTCACGTCTCGCTTTTCAAATCCAAGGCTCCGGTCGGGCAGGCCTTTGCGCATGCTTCGCCGGCCTTCATCAGGCCTTCCGCGATGCTGCCGCCCAAGGGGACGTCGACACGTACCTGAAAGCCTCTGCCTATGAAGGTCAGCCCCAAGGCCTCACCGGCCGCGTTGGCAATCTGAACGCAGATCCCGCACGCGATACACTTGCCCGGCTCAAAGAAGATCTTTGGATGCCCCGTCTGCAGCCGAATCGGTCGGCCGAACTCGCCCTTGAAGCGTTTCGCGTCCGCTGAGTAAAGGCCCGAATACTTTCGCAACAGACAGTCTGCAACCGCAGAACACTCACAATGCATGCATCGCTCCGCCTCAGCCCGGGCCTCATCAGCTGTATATCCGCCCACCAACCCCTCCACCGGCTCAGAACGGTCCTCCGCCCGGGCGCGAAGGAGAAAGTCTTGCAGCTGTTCGATCGATAGCTTCCCAACCTTTGTGTTGAAGCCGAGGTCGGGTGCTTGGATCGGACGCCCCGTGACGAACTGGTCGATGCATGCGGCAACCACCTTGCCCGCGGCAACCGAGCGAACGGCGAATTTCAACGGACGCAGTGCGCCTCCCACCGCAAAGACTTGCGCTCGACTCGCCTGATAGGTCGCCGGATCGATCTTTATGCCCTTCGAGTCGGCCTTCAATCCCCAGCCCTCGATGACCCCGCGCTCCACGGGACCAACAGCCAAGAGTACGGCGTCAAAACGGTCGCACAATCCATCCAGATCCAACTGCTCACCCAGTGCCTGCCCGCACTCGAACCGCACGCCGAGGCGTTCGATCACAGCGATCTCGCCGTCCAGCACAGAGTCCGGCAGTACCTCCGGTGCAAACGTCCCCCGCAGTCCCCCGCCCAGGACCGCCTCCCGCTCATACACCACACACTCGTGACCTGCCCGCGCAATGTAGTACGCCGCCGAAAGCCCAGCCGGACCCGAGCCGACGACGGCCACCCGCTTGCCGTCAGCCGGTGTCTTCTCCGGGAGATAGGGGTTTTCCAAGGCCAGATCGACGTCCGCGACAAAACGCTTCAACAGACAGATCGAGACCGCGCCCCCCGCTTCCCGCCGACGACACGCCGCCTCACACGGCGCATTGCAGACACGCCCTAAAACCGCCGGTAAGGCGATGTCTTCCTTCACGACCGCCAAGGCACGATCGAACTCACCCCGCGCGATATGGCGCAGCATTTGCGATATATCCATGTTCGGCGGGCAATACATCATGCAGGGCGCGATGCAGTCGCCGACATGGTCGCTCAACAAAAGCTCCAGAGCGGTCCGTCGTGCCTCGTAGACCTCCTCTGTCTCGCTCTCCACGACCATCCCGTCGGTCACCACCGTTGCACAGGATGGCAATAGACTCTTTGCGCCCGCTACCTTCACCACGCAGCACATGCAGGATGTGTTGGCCGAACATTCGTCCCGATGGCAGAGTGCAGGGATCTCAATGCCCAGCCGACGCGCAGCCTGCAGCACGGTCGTGCCGGGTGCGACTTCCAGTTCTTGATGATCAATCGTAATTACCGGCATCGGTCAGTCACCTCAATCGCGTTTTCCGGGCATGCCTGCCTGCAGACGTCGCAGCGCGTGCACAGCGTTGTGTCGATCACATGCCGCCGATAGGGGGTCAGCGGTATCGCATCGACCGGGCATTGCTGGGCACAGATCGTGCACCCGATGCATTGGTCGGTGACCCGGTATTCAATCAAATCGGTACACTTCCCCGCGGGACAACGGCCTTGCAGATGCGCCTCGTACTCGTCACGGAAATAGCGCAGGGTCGTGACAATCGGATTGGGCGCGGTCATGCCCAGCCCACACAGACTCCCCGCCTTGACCTGCCGGGCAAGAAATTCCAATTCATCCAGATCCGCCGGCTTGCCCTCACCCGCACAGATGCGATTCAAAATATCGAGCATACGGCGGGTGCCCACACGGCAGAAGGTGCATTTCCCACAACTCTGATCCTGGGTGAACTGCAGGAAATAGCGGGCCACATCCACCATGCAATCGGTATCGTCCAGCACCACGAGCCCGCCGGAGCCCATGATCGCACCGACCTCCGCCAGTGCCTCGAAGTCCACTGTGATGTGCTGCATGGAAGCCGGGACACAACCGCCGGAGGGCCCACCGATCTGGACCGCCTTGAAGGTCCGCCCCGGCATCACCCCGCCGCCGATCTCCTCCACAATCTCGCGAATGGTGAGCCCCATCGGCACCTCGATCAGGCCACCGCGCATCACCTTCCCAGCCAACGCGAAGACCTTTGTGCCCTTCGATTTCTCGGTTCCGATCGAGGCGAACTTCTCCGCTCCGTTGCGGATCACCCAGGGAACCGCCGCAAGCGTCTCGACGTTGTTGACCAAGGTCGGTTGCCCCCACAATCCCGATTGAGCGGGATACGGCGGTCGCAGTCGCGGCATCCCGCGCTTGCCTTCGACCGAGGCGATCAACGCGGTCTCCTCTCCACAGACAAAGGCACCGGCCCCCTCCATGATGGAAAGGGTCAGGCCGTAGTCGTGCCCGAGCATTCCTTCGGGACCGATCAAGCCCATCGCCTGGCATCGCCGAATCGCCTCCCTGACCCGCTGAACCGCCAGGGGATACTCGTGCCGTATGTAGAACACAGCCTCGTGCGCGCCGACCGCCACCGCGGCAATCGCCATACCCTCAATGATCCGATACGGGAACGACTCGAGCAACATTCGGTCCATGAAGGCACCAGGATCACCCTCATCCCCGTTGCAGATGACATACTTCCGCTCGGCCTTGGAGTCGGCCACCAGCCGCCATTTCCGGCCCGTCGGGAACCCGGCTCCACCGCGCCCGCGTAAACCACTGGCCAGGACCTCCTCGATCACCGAATCCGGGGTCAGCTCAGCCAGACACTTGCGCAACGCAAAGAACCCGCCCCTGCGTTGGTACTCCGTCAGATCCATCGGGTTCGCATTCCCGAAATGCTCCGTCACCACGTGCTTCTGCTTGTCGAGAAACGCGGAGACCGACGGGTCGCGAATGTCCAATGCATGCCGCTCCACCTGCGCGGCCGCGGTCTCCTCTACGAGAAATCGATCGATGAGCCGGGAGGCATGATGCCCAAGCCGCCGCCACATACTCTCCGGGCGAAAATGGTTCCATACCAGGGCTTCAACATGCGCAATCGTCACATCGTCATAGAAGACGCTTCGGCCATTCGGCTCCAAGACCTCGATCATCGGGGTCCGATGGCACATCCCCACGCACCCCACAGCCTTGACCTCCACCGGCGCCTTCAGCCGCTGAACCGTCTGCTTCAATTCCGTGTATAGACTATTGCTCCCTTTCACCATGCAGCAGGAGCCGAGCCCCACCCGAATCTCCGGAACCAGACCGTCGGTCGCGGCACCGTCGCCGGATCGCGGACTCCCCTCCAGCGCCTCCGCACCCGGTGCGCCCTTGTCCGGATGGAGCAGGAAATCATGCAAAACATTGTCCACATTCCCCGGCGTCACGTGCCCGAAAGTGGAGCTTTCAATCTGCACCGCGGGCGCCAAGGTGCAACACCCCATGCAGGCCACGCCCTCGATCGTGAACCTTCCATCGGGAGCGGTGTCCGTCCCCTTCCGGATGTCCAGCGAACGACGAAAGGCCTCCTCCACCAGCGGGCTGCCCTTCACATGACAGGCGGTCCCGTGGCAAATGCGAACGATGTATTGCCCCACCGGCTTGCGCCGAAACATGTCGTAAAAAGAGGCGATTCCCTCCAGGGTCGAGGCGCTGATCTCCGTCTTCTCTGTGAGCCTACGCAGCGCATCATCCGGTAGGTACCGGTAGTGATCCTGTATCGCCTGCAGGATCGGAATCGCCGCCTCCTGCTTGCGCCCCAAACGTTCGATTGACTCGTCCACAAACCCAAGGTCGACTTCGCTCATGGCCGGGCCTCCCCGTCCGCTGCGCCCTGCCCATCCGGCACCTGCATGCATAACAATCCACGCGCGGTCCGGATGTAAATCATCCCACCCTGAAAGGCCGGACTGGCCATTACACGCTCCTCCAAGTCGAATTCCCCAGCCGCAGCAAAGGCGCGCCCCGCCTCAACATTGACGATTAGCCCCTCACTGCTCACCAGGAATAGCTGCCCGCCTACCAGCGAGGGCGAAGCATAGAATTCCAAATCGGTTTCGTGCTGCCAGAGCTCCTCACCCGTGGCAATCTCATAACAGGTGACCGTCCCCTCTGTCGTCACCGTCCAATACAGCTCCTCGCTCGCGACCGGACTCGTGATGTCCGGCACCCCATAGTCGCCAACCCAGGCGATATGCGTGTCCGAAACATCACCACTGCCATCCGGCCGCACCGCCGTCATCTCCATGTACGGACTGATCGTAAAGACGAATCCACCCGCATAGATCTGCGACGGGGCAAGCTCCCCCTCCACACAATCCGCACGCCAGATCTCCTTACCGTCCATCGGATTGTAGGCGATCACATAAGGCGTCGCGGTCAGCACCAACTGCGCAGGCTCTATCGCCCGGAAGAGGGTCGGGCTCGTCCATGAGGCGTCCACGGGCCGCGCAACACGATAGACTTCCTCCCCGGTAGCCCCGTCAAAGGCATACAGCGCGGAGAGCTCATCGTCCGACATCCCCTGGTCCAATTGAACAAACAGCATACGATCCGCCATCTCCAGCGAGGTCGCATGTCCGTAATGGTTCTCCGGGAGCCCTAACGCCTCCGACCAGACAATCCTGCCGGAATCCACCGCGATCCCAAAGACATCCGCATTCGGAAAGATCACGTAGACCCTCCGTCCGTCCGTCACCATCGTGCACGGTGCATAGCCGGTCTCGGCACTCAACTCCGCCTGCTCAGCGTCCGGCTCCACAAACGGACACGCACACGTCCAGAGCTTATCACCACTGATCCGGTCAAAGGCATACACCTCGCGCACCTCCGCATCCGCACTGGCCACAAAGAGGGCGTTGTCCCAAATCACCGGGGAGTTAAACCCAGGGAGGTCGATCTCTTGACGCCAGACCGTGGTCAGGCGCTCCACCCACGCGCCTGTGCCGGGATCGAACGGTGCGCGGCCGGCCCCGTCCGGACCGCGAAAGCGATACCAGTTCGCCTTGTACTCAGCCGGTGTCGGCGGCGGAAGGGCAACCGCGGTCTCATCCGCCTCCGCCGGCTGGCTCTCCTCCAGCGACGCGAGGACAGGATCGGGCAACAGCTGCTCAGGTCGAATCATGCCCCAGGTCGCCGCTGCCAGAAAGAACGCGCCCGCACCCACCAACAGCGCTCGCCTGCTCCACAGAAGTATCCCCGCCTGACGCGCTTCCATCTCGTCCGGAGTCGGGGTCTGTGGCATCGGCAATCGCGGTTCCGCCTTCGAAAGGACCTTCAGGCTCGTCACGAACACCACGGCTAGTCCGATCGCGAGCCAACCGCCCCAGTCCTCCACCGTGAGCCTGCGGAAATGCCCCCCGCGAATCTCACGATCAATCCGGCGTATCTCACCCTGGAATGCCTCCCGATCCCCACTCTTGGCCAGCTCCATACGCAATGTCTCCAGCCGCTGGTCGAGTAGCGGATCGCGTGCCGCCGACTGTAGCTGGTTCCATGCCAAAATCAGCAGTACCAGTGCCAGCCCGATCCCGCTCACCCATGCCATCCGCCGGGTTAATACACCCTCGCCAAGGCCCAACCAGTACCACGGCCGCCGCACCGGCGGACCCGCAGGTGCCGGCGCTGGTGCCGCCACCTGCGGACGGCTCGCCGGATCGGTCGAGATCATGTCCGCCAAATGCGCAAAGGCGGCCGGGAATTCCAAACCGCGCGCCTCCCAATCTTTCGGGCATACATCGACACACCGGACACAGGAGACACACCCCGCCCGGTCCACCTCAAAATCGGTACGTACCCTGAACAACGAGATGCGAATCAAACA